>JBKBTC010000093.1:0-4095 GCA_046291435.1 Caldimicrobium sp.
TCATCTACTTCTTCTTTTAAAAAGCTTTTTCCGCTTTTTTGTACTTCCGCTAACTTTTCATTGGCTATTTCTAATTCTTTTTGGAGCTGGGGTATTAATCCATATATAATTTCTGCCACTCTATTTAAATCCCCTTGTCGTTCTGCTTGTTGAGCTTCAATTTTAAACTGGTCCATTTTTTCTTTAAGTTTTCTGATGTTTTGGATGATTTCTTTTTCCTTAAGCCATTGAGCTTTCAATTCCTCTGCTTCAAGGCGCAATTGTTGTAATTGTTCTTTAATTTTTTGATATCTCTCTACTGCCTTTGGATCTGTCTCCTTTTCCAGGGCTACTCTTTCTATTTCCAGTTGTTTAATTTTCCTTTCAATCTCATCAATAGCTGTGGGCATAGAATCAATTTCAATCCTAAGTTTTGCTGCTGCCTCATCAATAAGGTCTATAGCTTTGTCTGGTAAATAACGATCAGTTATATACCTATGGGATAACATCACAGCAGACACAATTGCGTTATCAGTTATTCTCACACCATGATGAACTTCGTATTTCTCTTTGAGACCTCTAAGAATAGCTATAGCTTGCTCCGTGGTTGGTTCATCTACATAAACAGGTTGAAATCTTCTCTCTAAGGCTGGGTCTTTTTCTATGTATTTTCTATATTCGTCAATGGTTGTTGCACCAATACAGCGCAATTCTCCTCTGGCTAAAGCTGGTTTTAACATATTAGCAGCATCCATAGCACCTTCTGCCGCCCCTGCACCAACGATAGTGTGAATTTCATCGATAAAAAGGATGATATCTCCTTCGCTTGCTTGAACCTCATTTAAGACCCCTTTTAACCTTTCCTCAAATTCTCCTCTAAATTTAGTTCCTGCAAGAAGTGCCCCTAAATCTAATTGAATAAGGCGTTTATTTTTCAAAACCTCAGGCACATCACCTGCCACAATCCTTTGAGCTAACCCCTCTACAATGGCAGTTTTCCCTACACCAGGTTCCCCTACTAAGACAGGGTTATTTTTTGTGCGCCTACTAAGAATATGCATTACTCTCCTTATTTCTTCATCTCTTCCGATTACCGGGTCAAGTTTTCCACTTCTGGCTAAAGCAGTAAGATCTCTTCCAAATTTTTCTAAAGCTTGATACTGTTCTTCAGGATTTTGATCTGTTATGCGTCTACCTTTACGAATTTTGTTAATTACTTCTTTGGCTGATTGAAAAGTAACCCCTCTTTTTCTTAAAAGGTCCCCTGCTCGGGTGGGGCTATCAATGAGGCTTAGGAAAAGATGTTCTGTGGAAATATACTCATCTTTCATCTCCTTGGCTAAAGCTTCAGCTCTATCTAAAACTTGCTTTGCAGGCATAGATAGATATAACTGATAGGCTCCACCGGATATTTTAGGAAATCCTTCTAAAATATCTTCTAATTCGGAGGATATGATTTTAGAATTGACGCCTAACCTGTCTAAAATAATAGGAATTAGCCCTCCCTCTTGGTCCACTAAGGACTTAAGGAGATGTTCTGGTTCAAGTTGGGTGTGATTATAAGATTCTGCTAATTTTTGGGCGTTTTGTAAAGCTTCTTGTGCTTTAAAAGTAAATTTTTCGAGCCTCATTTTTAATCCCCCTTATCGTGGCTTTTAATTTAAAAAGTAAAAATTAGTATACCAATTTCAAGTGCTGTTTCATAATGTGATATGTACTTTTGTAAGTTATTTGGCAGCAATATCGAAGGGTCTTGAAAATAAACAATTAATACTTATTTTAAAATTAAACCTTATCAAACAAAATAATAAAAAGGAGGTGATTTATATGGCAGATATTACCATTTGGCGTCCTTTCCATGAGTTAAGAAAAGAGATGGATCGTTTATTTCAGGAGTTTTTTGGAAAAAGTTTCTTCCCTGAAAGATTAGAAGGAATTGAATGGGCACCAGCTGTAGATGTTTCAGAAACAGCTGATGAAGTGATAGTAAAGGCTGATCTACCAGGTGTAAAACCTGAAGATATTGAAATAAATATCGTTGACAACATTTTGACGATTAAAGGAGAAAAGAAAAGAGAAACTGAAGAAAAGAAAGAGAATTTTTACAGAGTAGAAAGATTTTATGGAAGTTTTATGAGAAGTATACAATTGCCAGCGGAAATTGATGTGGATAATATAAAAGCTCAGTATAAGGATGGTGTATTAAAAGTAATTCTTCCGAAGAAACCCGAAAGTAAAGCTAAAGTAATTAAAGTTGAGGTAGAGAAGTAAAATGGTCATATCCAAGAGGGGCAATCTCTTCTCTCTGCCCCTCTTTTCTTTTTAAATAAAGCTTATTTTTCCCTTTTTTAGTCCTTCCAATTAGATATAGGTTTTTTTTAAGGCTTTTGGAAAGTTGATTTAATTTTTGTAAATTTATTTCCGGAACAGTAAAGAGTAAGGCGTAGTCTTCCCCTCCTGAGAGAGCATCTAATAGCGTTGCACCTTTGGCTATGGGAATAAGAGTTTCATCTATTTCTGCAGAGACTCTTGAGGCTTGGCATAGTCTAAAGAGGTCAAGGAGTAATCCATCAGAGATATCTATGGCGGAATGTGCAATTCCTTGTAAAGCTTGTCCCAAGGAAATCTCTGCGGTAGGGCGGAAATAGGCTTTCTGAAGGGATATGGGAATTTTTGATGGATTTTCTTTTGTTTTTCTCAAGAATGCAGCGCTTCCGCCTAAAGGTTTAGAGACAAAAATATAGTCTCCAACTTTGGCTCCACTTCTCAAAATAGGTGCCTTTGTCTCACCTATTAAGGCTAAGTTAAAAAAGAAAAAGGGGCTTTTAACGGTATCTCCCCCTATTAAAAAAGCTTTATATCTTTTTAATTGAGTAGTTAATCCCTTCATAAAGGGTTCAATCCATTCCTTTTCCGGTGGTTTAGGGGAACCAAGAGTAAGGAGTGCCCATTTTGGCTCTCCTCCCATAGCGGCAATATCGCTAAGATTGCAAATAGCTAATTTGTATCCTATAGTGTAAAAATCTGTAAAAGTTAAATCAAAATGAACCCCTTCAACCAAAGCATCTGTAGTCAAAAGTAAAAATTTCTCTTTATCTATTTCTATTACAGAACAATCTTCATTATAAGCAGAATAAACTGGATTTTTTAAAAATAGGAATTTCTTTAAATATTTAATCCATTCTTGTTCTGTCATGAGTTAATTGCTATTAGCTCGTATTCGCTAAAGAAGAAGGCAATTTCTTTTTGAGCAGACTCAGGGCTATCTGAGCCATGGACCGTGTTTTTTTCTTTGTCTAAAGCGTAGAGTTTTCTTATGGTGCCCTCTTTAGCTTCTTTTGGGTCTGTGGCACCCATAATTTCTCTTACTCTTTTAATAGCATTTTCTCCTTCAAGTACCATAGCAACTATTGGACCTGAACTCATATAATTGGTTAAATCTTCATAAAAGGGGCGCTCTTTGTGAACTATATAAAAGGCTTTAGCTTGTTCCTTTGAAAGTTTTGCTTTTTTTAAGGCTACTACCTTTAAACCCTCTTCTTCAAAGATGCTAATTATTTTTCCTATGAGATTTCTCTCAACACCATCAGGTTTAATCATAACTAAGGTTCTCTCAACCATCACACCCTCCTTTTTTCTTGAGATTTTACATAGATTTTCCAAGTAAATATACCACAGAGGGAAAATTTTGCTAATTTATGCTGGTTAATTAAAACTTGCAAATTGATGAAGAAAAGTTAAATTTTCATAAGAAACTCTTTTCACAATAAGGGGCTAAGAGATGTTAAAGGGAAAAGAAATTAGAGAAAGTTTCCTTGAATTTTTTAGGGAAATGGGTCATACCATCGTGCCAAGTTCTTCTCTTATACCATCTGATGACCCCACTTTGCTTTTCACGAATGCAGGGATGGTGCAGTTTAAAAAGGTTTTTTTAGGAGAGGAGATTAGACCTTACAGAAGGGCAGTTAGTTGCCAGAAGTGTATGCGAGCAGGGGGTAAACATAATGACCTTGAAAATGTTGGCTACACTGCAAGACATCATACCTTTTTTGAAATGTTAGGTAATTTTTCATTCGGAGACTATTTTAAAGAAGAAGCTATTGCCTTTGCTTGGGA
>JBKBTC010000094.1:0-4060 GCA_046291435.1 Caldimicrobium sp.
CCTTTTTACGCTGGGCAAAAGAAGAAGGAGTTCCCTTTAGTGCTGAAACTTGTCCTCATTATTTTACATTAACAGAAGAAGAAGTAGATAATTATAATACATTGGCTAAAGTAAATCCTCCTTTAAGAACAGCAGAAGATATAGAAGCTATAAAAGAGGCTTTAATGGAAGGGCTAATAGAGGTAATTGCAAGCGACCATGCTCCGCATAGCCCTTTAGAAAAAAATGTAGAATTTGAATTAGCAAGCTTTGGAATGATAGGACTGCAGCTTCTCCTGCCTTTAAGTTTTAATTTAGTAAGAGAAAGGCTCCTTACCCCTCTTAAACTCTTGAGTTATTTAATTACAAATCCTTGTAAAGTACTTAAAATAGAGCCACCAGCTTTTAAGGAAGGAAAGCTCGCTGAAGTAGTTATCTTTTCCCCTGAAGAGGAATGGATAGTGACAGAAGAAATAATTCAATCTAAAAGTAAAAATACTCCTTTTTTAGGTAAAAAAATTAAAGGTAAGGTAAAAAAAGTAATCTTGGGCACAAAAATTTTTAACTTTTCTTAAAAGCCATCTACTCAACCCCCTTTCTTGTGGGATAAAAACTTCATATGTATTAAAAAAAATACACCTCTAATTAGTAGAAAACCTCATTAAATAAGAAAATTGCTTAAAAGAAAATAGGCATAAAAATTGCTAACACTAAACGGTTATGGAATATCAGAGAACTATAGGGAATAGCATTAGTTTTGAAGGCGAGGGAATTTTTAGTGGTAAAGAAATCAGGGTGGAGTTACATCCCTTAGAAGAAAATAGAGGAATTATTTTTGAAAGAGCAGACCTTCCCTATTCACCTCAAATAAAGCTTTCCTTGGATAACATATATGGTTTAGATGGAGCGGTGTTAATTACCGATGGAAAAATTGAAATTTTACTCATAGAGCATCTTTTATCTATTTTACATGGGTTAGGCATTGATAATTGTTTAATTAAGGTTTATGGAGAGGAGATCCCGCTTTTAGATGGGTCAAGCTATCCCATATTAAGGAAGGTTCGGGAAAAGGGGTATAGAGTGTTGCCTGCACTTAAAAGGAAATTATTCTTAAAGAAACCCTTTGAGATGGAAAATGGAATAGGAAAGATAAAGTTTTTGCCAGCAACTCATTTGAAGATAAAGGCTAAGATTAAATTTGACCATCCTGCTATCGGAGAGCAAAGTTATGAATTTAGTTATTCACCGAAGAACTATATACAGGAAATTTGCTATGCACGTACCTTTGGATTTATAGATATTCTTGAGGAGAGAAGAAGAAAGGGAATTTTAAAGGGTGGTAGTTTTTCCAATGCCATAATTATGGATAGAGAAAAGGTGCTTAATGTAGAAGGGTTAAGGACACCCGATGAATTCGTTCGTCACAAAGTCTTAGATTTAATGGGTGATCTATACGCTACGGGGATGCCTTTATTAGCAGAGGTTGAAGCTTACTTTTCGGGGCACAGGCTTCACATAGAAGCTTTGAAAGCCTTATCACAAACAGGATTGTTAGAAATAGTTGAGCCAAAGGCAATAACTTTTTTATGGGTTACTAAAAAGAGGAGACAAGTTTTTTAATTTTCCTATCTCGTGAACTAATCCATCAGGCTTTTCTAATATTTTCTCTAAAAGAAGCAAATTAATTTGGTAAGTTGCGCCTTTTGAAGCTGATAATTTATCAAGCTTGCTAAGGATGTGTAGAAAGGGATTTTTGATTGAGTTTTCCACATCAGGGAAGGCTTGTAGATATATTTTATCTTCCATTATGGCAATTTTAAAAGGTTCATAAAGGATATAAACAGGGAGGTTAAGGGGAGCGATCTCCCAGAGCTTCTTAATGTCTTCTGGATAAAGTCTAAAGCAACCATGAGTAGTTCTTCTTCCAATACTTTCTGGTTTATTAGTTCCGTGAATGGCATATAACCCTCTATCTAAATATAGGGCATAATCTCCCATAGGGTTATCTGGTCCCGGTGGTACAACTTTGGGTAAGGTTGGGTCTTCCGCTCTAATGGAAGGCGGTGGATACCAAAAGGGCTTTTTTTGTTTTCGCTCTATGTAAAACTTGCCAAGTGGGGGCAGTTTGTTTTCGTCTCCTATGCCTATTGGATAGACCCTAAAGCTGTGATTACGAAAATAATATAGCCGCATTTCTGGGAGATTAATTAAAATATATTCTTTCTCTTTTAGAAGAAATTCCTCAGGAATTAAAATTTGATAGGGTAGAATAATTTCTTTTCCTGGGGGAGGGATCCATGGGTCAACCTCAGGGTTTGCAAGAACTAAATGGGTGTAGCCTATATGAAATTTCACTGCAAGCTCAACTAAGGTGTCACCTTCTTTTATCTGATAAGATTGGTTTTCAAAGTAGAGGAACCTATTGGGCTCAAGAGGTATAAAGGCAAAAGCTTGAGATAAAGTAAAAATAATATAGAATAAGGGTAAAAAGAGAAGAGGGGTCCTGTTATGCGTTTTCATAGCGTACTCGAAAAAGTGGGGAACACTCCTATTGTTAAACTAAACAAAATAAAAGTCAAGGGGTCTGTAGAAATTTGGGTAAAACTTGAGGGGCAAAATCCTGGGGGTTCAGTTAAAGATAGAATAGCTTTAGCTATGATAGAAGATGCTGAAAGAAGGGGGCTGCTAACACCTGATAAGATAGTGATAGAAGCCTCAAGCGGTAATACGGGCATAGGGTTATCTATGGTCTGTGCTGCTAAGGGATATCGGTGTGTAATTGCTATGCCAGAATCAGCTTCTCTTGAGAGGCGAAAAATCATGCAAGCCTATGGAGCTGATATCATTCTTACACCAGCCTCAAAAGGTACAGATGGTGCCATAGAATTCGTTTATGATTTAGTGAGAGCAGAACCAGAAAAATATTATTGTCCTGATCAATTTAATAATCCTGCAAATTGGCAAATGCATTATAGGACAACGGGTCCAGAAATTTGGACACAAAGGGAGGGTAAAGTAAGCTTTGTAGTTAGTGCCCTTGGTACAACAGGAACAGCCATGGGTATTGCTAAGTTTGCACAAGATAAAAATTTACCTTTCAAGGTGGTTGGAGTAGAGCCTTATCCTGGGCACAAAATCCAAGGTCTGAAGAATATGAAAGAATCCTTTCCCCCGGGGATTTTTGATAAAAAGCTTCTTTATAAGATAATTAATGTAGGAGATGAAGAAGCTTATGAGATGGCAAGATGGCTGGCTAAGAAAGAGGGTATTTTTGTAGGAATGAGTTCAGGGGCAGCCTTAGCTGGAGCATTAAAGCTTGCTAAAGAAATTCAGGAAGGGGTAATTGTGGTAATTTTTCCTGATAATGGAGAAAGGTATCTTTCAACACCATTATGGTCTTTTGAGGTGAAAGAATTAGAAAGAGATCTTATTATATTTAATACCCTCTCTCAAAAAAAAGAACCCTTTGTGCCCAAAGAGGCACCTTTAATAAAAATTTATACCTGTGGTCCAACGCTCAATACTCGCCCTCATATTGGTTTGTATAGAAGATTGCTAACAGTGGACATCTTAAAAAGGTATCTCGCTTTAAAAGGTTATAAGATATTTCATGTGGTAAATCTTACTGATTATGATGATAAAACTATTAAGAAGGCTCTGGAGGAGGGGAGGTCTTTATTTGAAATTACGAAGGAAATAGAAGAAGCCTTTTATGAAGACCTTACTTTTTTGAAGATAGAGAAGGCTCAAGTATATCCAAAGGTTAGTGAATCTTTGAATGATATGGTTGATATGGCTTTTAAGCTTTATAATCAGCACAAAGCCTATGAGAAATATTCGGCGCTATATTTTGATATTTCTCGTTTTCCCGATTATGGTAAGCTTTCAAAGGTAGAGTTAAGGATGCTTAAACCAGGTGCAACGATAGACCTGGAAGAATATGAAAAAGAAGAGCCCTTTGATTTTGCCTTGTTAAAAAGGGTCCATATATTAGAAATGAAGGCTGGATATTTTCTTGAAACCTCTATTGGCAGGATAAGACCTACTTGGCATATCCATTGCGCTTGTATTTCTCTTAAAT
>JBKBTC010000095.1:0-3994 GCA_046291435.1 Caldimicrobium sp.
AGACCTTTAAAGAATAAGGCGATGATATGGACTACACAAGCCCTTGAGGATATTTTGGAGGTAATGCCAGTGCCTATAAAGAGGATACATTCGGACAATGGTTCTGAGTTTATAAATGCTCATCTTCAGAGGTTTTGTAGAGAGAGGGGGATAGAGTTTACGAGGTCAAGACCTTACAGGAAGAATGATTCTCCTTATGTAGAGAGAAAGAACTGGTCAATGGTTAGGGGGTATACAGGATGGAGGAGGTATGATCCAGAGAAGGAATTAGAGATAATGAAAAAGCTTGAGAGGCTGATAGGGATAAGGAGATAGAGTGATTAGCAGAAGAATTATTCAGTGCCTATGAAAAAAATTTAAGGGGTGTAAAAATGGGTATAGTTAAATTTATTTCGAAGAGATTTTATTTTGAGGAAAGACGGAAGAAGTAAAAATGTTACATTCATTGTTTTCGGTAGCTGTAGGCTTTAGCCTGCGAGGGTATTTATGGTTCCCGATTGGCGCAGGCTTTAGCCTTCAAGAAAACAATAAAGCGTGATACGATTATCTTAAAAAATTGATTTAAATCAGAAGTAAAGGATGGACCTATTTTGTAGAAATTTAAAACTTTTTATTTGACTTTCTTTAGAATTTTGTAAGTATTATATTAAAGTTCATTAATCTACTAAAATCGGAGGATATAAAATGGCAAGTTTGACTACAAGCGATAAGACAAAACCCTTTATACTTATTTTTGCTGTAATCGCTGGGATTTTTCTTCAGCGGATAATAGGTAGAGAAATTCCATCCTTAATTTATCTTTATTCCTGCCTTTGCCTGGACGATGGGTTGGCTTATACTTAAGACCTATCCAGACTTTTGGGTTGGAGCGATTCTTTATACACTTACTCCTTGTATAGGTTGGTACCTCTTAAATCCTTCCTGGGCGAGGTGAAACTTTGGGCCTTGGTAGTAGTGATTATATCAATGTTTGCCTCTCAAAGTTCTTTAAATATTTCTGATATTCACAAAGTAGCTCTTCTTATCCTATTCTTAATAACCTTTTTCTCTGTGCTTTTTCTTCTTGCCCTTTTAATTGGTAAAATTTTTAAACTTGGCTATGAAGACACTGTAACTATGGCTTTTACTACTACTGCCAGAAACTCAGAGGCAGTAATTGGTGTTGCCGTAGCTGCTTTTCCAGGACATCCTTTAGTTTACATAGCCATAATTCTTGGTCCTGTTGTAGAATTACCTGCCCTTTTATTAATTGCAAGAATTTTGCTTAGCCTTAGAGAAAAGAAAATTTTGTAAGATTAATAAGGATGAAGGGGATATTAAACCTTTTGCTAACAAAAAAACTTTTACTTCATCACCCTTATTTAATGCAAAATTGCCATACCGAAAGGCATTCCAAACTACTTCCAAAAACCAATCCTTCTTGAATTGTTGCATATTATCAATCAGTGTGCCGCAGGTTTTATTCTGCGATAAAACAGAGAGGCTTCTTATATTTGCTGGAGCGGCAAGTAAACCGCCTTTAGAGGAAGTAGCAAAGGCTTTTGAAAAAAAATATAAAGTGAAGGTTGACATAATCTTTGGAGGGTCTGGCTATGTGCTTAACCAGATGATCCTTTTCAAGCAAGGTGACATATATTTTCCTGGGTCTTTTGATTATATGAAACTTGCCAAGAGAAAGGGAGTATTTTTTCCAGACTCGGAGAGATATGTAGTTTACCTTGTGCCAGCAGTAAATGTGCAAAAGGGAAACCCAAAGCTCCTTAAGTCTCTTAAAGACCTGACAAAGCCTGGATTAAAAGTTGCAATAACTAATCCAGAGTGGGTCTGTGTAGGTGCCTATGCAGTTGAGATAATAGAGAAGAATTTCAGCCCTGAAGAAAAGGCTGTTTTTAGAAGAAATTTGGTAAATTATCCTGAGAGTTGCGAGAAAACTGCTACAGCTATCTCTCTAAAGGTAGTTGATGCTGTAATAGGTTGGAGCGTCTTTGAGCTTTGGGACCCCCAAAGGATACAAGCAATTCCTTTGAAACCATCTGAGATCAGCCGCATTGGTTATATACCCATTGCCATTTCAAAGTTTACTAAAAATAAAGAGCTTGCTCAGAAGTTTATAGACTTTGTTCTTTCTAAAGAGGGGCAAGATATCTTTAGAAAATATCATTATTTTATGACACCTGAGGAGGCTTTTGCTTGGATTGGTGAAAAGAAACCCAATTGCCCTTCCTTCTGCCTATGCCCTCTCAAGGTTTGATTTTAAAGGTAAATATTTTATAGATACTATTCTTGAGCTTCCCATGATAGTATCTCCTGCTGCTCTTGGAGCTATGATTTTAATTTTTTTCAACACCCCTTTTGGTTTGTGGGTTCAAAATAATTTTGTACAGTTTATCTTTACCCCTTATGGCATTATTCTTGCCCAATTTATTACTACTGCTGGAATTGCCACAAGACTGATAAAAGCAGCTCTGGATGAAATACCACAAAGATATGAAGAGGTAGCTTGCTCACTTGGGACCTCTCCTTTTATAGCCTTTTTGACCATAACCTTGCCTTTAAGTAGAAAAGGCATAATTGCAGCGTCTATTCTTACTTGGGCAAAGGCAGTGGGAGAATTTGGAGCAACTATCATGGTGGCAGGCACTATGGCTATGAAAACAGAAACTCTTCCCATAGCCATCTTTATGAAGCTTTCTATGGCAGACATTGAGGGCACCGTTGTCTTAATTATGATACTAATCTCCCTTGGAATAACTACCCTTTACAGTGTTAGACTTTTGACAAGGTATTCTCCAAGTAGATGATCGAAGTAGTAGACCTACACATAAAGGTTAAAAATTTTTCATTAAAGAACATAACCTTGCTCTATTTCCCCACCTTACAGTAGAAGAAAATATCCTCTATGGAATAAAATATGGAAATATCCCCAATAAAAAGGAAAGAGAGGAAAAGAATTGCAAGAGAAGCATAAGTTTACCATCCTTATGGTTACACACGATATAGAGGAGGCTTTCTTTTTAGCAGACTATGTGAGTGTTATGATAGAGGGAACTATCCATCAGTCTGATAGAAAAGAAGTGGTTTATCGTTATCCTTCAGACTTAGAGGTGGCAAAGTTTTATAGAAGCCTTACCTTTGGGATAAGAAGCGAAGATGTTATGATACTTAGGCAAGATATACCTTGCTCTATCCAAACTTTCTCTTAAACCCTCATTCCCAGCGATAATTACTTTAAGAAGTGAACGCCTCTTTGTTTTAAAAAAGTAAAGGGTTCCAATCTATCATTATAAATCTGGGCTTATTTGATCCTAAATATTGGACTATTTAAATAGACAATTAATGAGTGCTTTTTATTTAATGGAGATGAGGGGATTTGAACCCCCGACCTCCGGAGTGCGATTCCGGCGCTCTCCCACTGAGCTACATCCCCAAGCTTAAGCTTGAGCTATTTTCTTTTTGGCTTGGTTTAACCTTGCAAAAAGCTTTGCTATCTTATTTGAAGCTTTATTGAGGTGAAATATCCCTTTACTTACTCCGCTATGTAGTAAACTTTGAGCAACTCTTAGCTGATTTTCTGCTTTCTCTAAGTCTCCTGCCTCTAAATAAGTCAAAAACTTTTTTATCTCCCTTTTTACTCTACTTTTAAACATACGATTCCTTTGCCTTCTCTTCTCACTTTGCCTTAAAGCTTTTTCAGCTGATTTGTGTTGTGGCACTTCTCTACCCTCCTTTTGTCCTCATCTTTTTTCTAAATTTAACCTCTTTTTGCTTAATGTCAACTTTCCAGGGATCCTTTAAAAAATAATCTCTACAAAATAATTCCTATTTGAAAAATGAGAATGATAACCGCAGGTTTTAACCTTTGATAGCGCAACCTAAAGGTTGCGGCTACCCAGGTTATACATTTTCCTTATTGTCAACTCTCAAATTAAATGATATACTTTCAAAATACTAAAAATTAAATTCAAGAGAAATGAAAGTCCACAGAATTGAAGTT
>JBKBTC010000096.1:0-3957 GCA_046291435.1 Caldimicrobium sp.
CAATTCCATCTACATAACGGGAAAGGACTCTGGCAGAATCTTTAATAGGTTCTCCTCTTGATATTTGAAGGTCCTGCCGTGAAAGAAATAATGAATGACCTCCTAATTTACACATAGCCACTTCAAAGGAGACTCGGGTGCGAGTAGATGGTTTTTCAAAAATTAGGGCTAATATTTTATCCTGAAGTGACTTTTCCCATTTTTTTTCTCTCTTAAATTGCAAAGCTTTTTTAATAAGGCTAATTGCCTCTTCTTTATTTAAATCCCATAGCTTCGTAAAATGTCTAACTTCCATCTCCCTCACCTCATTAATAAACATTTTATTCCATAATTTTGCCCCAAATTATTCTAATGTAAAGCTTATTTAAAAAATTTCTACATAGTAAACCCTCTCCGTTGTTCCTTTTTTAAAAGGTCATATCCCTTGTCTTCGGTAAATACAGACTGTAGCCTGCAAGAAAATAAATCTGCGCAACCTAAAGGTTGCGGCTACCTTATTCAATGGAAATTCTTGGGAGACTCAAAAACCTCCACTACAAAAGATTTAGGGCATATATCCATACGCCCCTACAAAATTTTGATAATCTGGTACCCGCAGGCTTTAGCCTGCGACATTTAGATGACATTAGAAATCACGGTAATAAGAAAATAATTTAAAGGAAAAAGATAGCGTAGCAAATCTTATTTGTTTTTTTGAAAAATTTGTTTATATTGGATACACTTTTAAATTAAGATAGAGATATGCATTACAAAACTGGGGTAGAACTACTCAAAGAACTAAGTTCAAGCTTAACAGGTCTTTCCGAGAAAGAAGCTAAAAGAAGGCTTGCCCTTTTGGGAAAAAATACTATAGAAGAGGAAAAGGAAAGCTGGATAAAGGTATTAGTTAGGCAGTTTACAAGTCCCTTCATAATCATCTTACTTTTAGCAGGAATTGTTGCCTTATTCCTTGGAGATCTCAAAGATGCTGTTATTGTTTATGTTATTGTCCTTATAAATGGATTTTTAGGTTTTTATCAAGAACTAAAAGCCATAGCCTCAATTGAAGCCCTAAGATCTATGACTGCCCTTAAATCTAAGGTAATTAGAGAAGGTAAAGAAATGGAACTTGATAGCAAGGAATTGGTTCCAGGAGATATAATTCTATTAGCAGAAGGAGATGTTGTTCCTGCAGATATTAGGCTTCTTGAAAGTACAGGGCTTTTAGTGGATGAAGCTTTGCTTACAGGAGAATCCCTACCTGTAGAAAAGGATGCAGACCTTGTCCTACCCAAGGATACACCCCTTTATTCCAGAACTAATTGTTTATATAAAGGGACAATTGTTCTTCGTGGCAAAGCTAAGGGTTTAGTGGTTTCAACGGGTAGAAATACAGAATTAGGCAAAATAGCTCAAAAAGTTCAAGAATCATCTCCCGAAAGCCCTTTAAATAAAGCATTAGGAATCCTTGGTAGAAAATGGATATTTATAGTACTTGTGCTTCTCTCTTTTCTTGTTTTAGTGGGTATTTTTCAAGGAAGAGATTCCAAGAATATTATATTCTTTGCTGTAGCGCAACTGGTATCAGCTGTGCCTGAAGGGCTTCCCATCGTCGTTACCTTTGCATTAGTTATTGGAGCAATTAGACTTTCAAAAGAAAAGGTGCTTGTAAAATATTTACCGGCGGTTGAAACCTTAGGAAGTGCTACTTTTATTTGCTCAGATAAAACTGGAACTATAACCCTTGGAAAATTAACAGTTCAAAAATATGAAGCCTATGATAGGAGCAAACTTTTTATGGCTGCTGCCTTATGTAATGATGCAGATGGAGCCAAAGGGGACCCACTGGAGATATCTCTCCTTGAATGGCTGCAAAAGGAGGGAATAAACTGGCATGCTTTGAGAAAAACCTTTGAGAGAACCTGGGACCATCCCTTTGATGTTAAGCGAAGACTTATGGCAGTTATTGCCTCTAAAAATGAGGATAGTTTAGATTTTTATGTAAAAGGAGCCTTAGAAAGTTTAGCTAAAATGTGCCAAGGAGAGGTACCCAATGAAATTTGGCAGGCACACGACAAGATGGCTGAGGAAGGATTAAGAGTGCTTGCCTTTGGCTATGCAAAGCTTCAGGAAATTCCCAAGAGTGTAGATAATGTAAAAATTGAAATAGTTGGTCTTGTAGGTTTTTTGGACCCTCCTAAAGAGGGGGTAAAAGAAGCAGTTGAAACTGCAAAAAAAGCTGGCATAAAAGTTATTATGATCACTGGAGATAATCTTCTTACCGCAAAAGCCGTGGCAAGAATGGTAAAGGTCCACGAAGAAGGAGACTTAGCTCTTGAAGGCAAAGACCTTGAAAAATACAGTGACGAAGAGCTTTACCAAGTCCTCAAAAAAGTAAGTGTAGTAGCAAGAGCAACCCCTGAAGATAAATATAGAATTGTAAAAATCTTACAAACAAATGATGAGATAGTAGCTGTAACTGGTGATGGTGCAAATGATGCTCCTGCACTAAGAGTAGCTGACCTGGGAATTGCTATGGGTTCTGGTTCTCAAGCTGCAAAGGATGCTGGGAAAATGATAATCGTAGATGATAATTTAGCCATAATTGTCAATGCCATAAGAAGAGGAAGACTTATAGCACAAAATATTCGAAAAGTAATAAGATATTTACTCTCTGTTAATTCCTTTCAGATTTTGTATAATTCCCTTGCTATAATCACCGGTCTTCCTTTACCGTTATATCCAACGCAGATACTTTGGATAAATCTTGTATCCGAGAGCGTACAAGATAAGGCTTATCCCTTTACCAAGTACGAAGGAAATCCTATGACCGAAAGTCCCAAAAAACCACAAGATACCTTTTTTGGAAAATCTCAATTTTTGGTTATTCTCTATAACGGCTTAATCATAGCTATTGCCCATTATTTCTTGTTCCTATTTATGTTAAAAAATTATCCCTATGAAATAGCCTTAACAGTAAGCTTTACCTCTGCAGTGGTTACTCAGTGGATCGTAGGTATTCAAGAGATATCTCAAAAACCTTTTTTTAGTAACCCCTTAGAACATATAAAATTGAATCCCTATGTGTTTCTTGGTGTATCTATTGGAGCTTTTCTTCAGTGGTTAGCCATATATGTTCTTTCCGATTATCTTCATACAGTAAAACTTTCCTTAGATCAATTAGTCTATGTCTTTCCTATACCACTTCTAACCTTTTTAGGCATTGAAATAAGAAAATGGTTTTATCGTGGTTAATGTATATTCCCACGCAGACTAAAGCCTATGGATACCGAACATTTGGAATTCTGACTCAGGCTGAAGCCTGCGGTTACCGTGTTTCTGAATTCCCATCGCAGGCTTTTGAATTCTTTTGTTTAGGTAGCCGCAAGCTTTAGCTTGCGCTTATTTTTTGGGTTTTCCCGCATTCGGTAGTCGCAACCTTTAGGTTGCGCAAGAATTTATGCATTATTTTCTTTCGCAGGCTAAAGCCTGCGCCTACCAATTCCTTTTGAATTTTCTAATTTTCCTGTAGCTTCAAGCTTTAGCTTGCGCAAATTTATTTAATTTTTATAAACCTTGTAGTGTATTCTTAATTAAGGTTGTGTATGAATTGATGGATTAGATCCCCTTGCACACTGAAGCCTGAGGCTAATAGAATATAAAAGGGTTAAAAACATATTATAGAAATTTTTAAAAATGCCGATAAATTAATAATGAGGGTTACCATGGATGTAAAAAATTCGATTTTACATAAGTCAAATTTGGCTTATGTAAAACTTAATGAAAAAAAGGATGTATTTTTATCTAAATTTCCTAAAGAATTAAATTCCACGAATGTTCAAAGAGATGAGGGAATTACTGTTACTACCAACTTAGAGCAAGCAGAGCAAGATAAAAGTAACGAGTTTAAAGCTTTTCTTGAAAGGATAAGGGATACTCTATTATCTATAAATAAAGCTTTAGAAATTAAAATTGACG
>JBKBTC010000097.1:0-3909 GCA_046291435.1 Caldimicrobium sp.
TGGAGCTGAATACAAAGGGAAAAAAATAGGGACCTTTGGAGACGTAGGCTGTTTTAGTTGTGGACCTGTGAAAAATTTAAACGCCGTAGGAGATGCAGGTGCCATAGTTACAAATAACGAGGATTTAGCCTTTAAAATAAAGTATTTTAGAACTCATGGACAGGTGGAAAAAAATTTTTCCCATTTTCCCGGATTTAATTCTCGCTTAGACGAAATCCAAGCTCTCATCCTTCTTCTCAAGCTAAAAACCTTAGATCAACAAAATGAAAAAAGAAGAGAAATAGCTAGATATTATACAGAAAATTTAAATGACATCCCCTCTCTTTTCCTCCCACCCTTAGACCCACCTTACAAAAAAAGTGTCTATCATAGATTTGTCATAGGAACACCTTTAAGAGAAGAATTAGCAGAATTTCTAAAAGAAAAAGGTATTGGAACTGGTCTTTATTATCCCTATCCTCTTCATAAACAAAAGGCTTACTTAGAGACCTTTGGAAAATCTTGGTCTTTACCTAAGGCAGAAAAATTTGCTAAGGAATTACTGGCTATTCCTATTTATCCAGAGTTAACTCAGGAAGAATTAGACTATATAATTTCTGCCATAAGAGAATTTTTTAGTAAAGCTTAAAAGGTTTCCGGGAACAATGGCAGAAAAATTAATTTCTATTGTCATTCCTATGCATAATGAAGAGGGAAATGTGCACTTGGTGTATAGAGAAACTAAAAGTGTTTGTGAAGAGATAAAAAAAGAAAAAGGTTATGACTATGAAATCATTTTTATAAATGATGGAAGCACAGATAATACTTTGACTTTATTAAAGGAGCTAAAAACTAAGGACAATAAGGTTAGGATCCTTAATATGGACAAAAATAGAGGAGAGGCGGCTGGGCTTACTGCTGGCTTTACCTATGCTAAAGGACAATACATTTTTACCATGGATGGAGACGGTCAAAATGACCCCAAATACTTTAAAGAGCTTCTCCAAAAATTAGAAGAGGGCTATAAGGTTGCAACTGGCTTTCGGCTAAAACGCAAAGAACCCCTCATCACTAAAAAGATCCCCTCTTTTATAGCCAATCGCCTAATTGCCTTAATAACAGGAGTTAAAGTAAGAGACAATGGGTGTTCTCTTAAAGGATATGTGGCAGATATACCTAAGAGATATCAAATACCCCATGGATTTCATCGCTTTCTTCCTGCCTTTTTTGGAGTAAAAAATGAAGAAGTAATTGAAATACCTGTTTTAGACCGAAAAAGACATTGGGGGAAATCTCACTATGGGCTAAAAAGAACTATTGAAGTGTTAAGAGACCTTATAACCTTCCCTTTTTTAAAGAAGTCCATCTTTTACGAAAAATTTTTTAAAGTTTGGAGCTATCTCCATATTTTCTTAGCTATTCCTTTTGGTATATGGTTAGTGGTAAAACCTTCAGTAATTTTTATCCTTATAGAAAGCGCTCTCCTTTTAGGTTTTTATGTGAGTAGAGTTATCTATAAAAACCTAAAAAGGTTCAACTTAGCTCAAATAGAGGGAGTTTTTAAAGCTGAAGAGGCATAAATTATGGATAAATGGAGAAGAATAACCCTAATAACCATTCTATTTTTTACAGTTTTTACCAGTATATTTTTCTTTCCCTACCTTGGAGAAAAGGAATTTCAAGGAGAAGAAGGAAGAAGGGTCTTAGTAGCTATAACGATGATAGAGACTGGGGACCTCCTTTTGCCCAAACTTCTTACCGAACCCTATTTTAATAAACCTCCTCTTTATAACTGGGTTATAGCTTTATTTTTTAAAATAACAAATAACTTTTCAGAACTCACTGCTCGAGCAACATCTACCTTTTCCATTCTTATTACTGCTTTATTTTTAACCTTTCTCTGGAGAAAAATGATCTTAGCCCCTGATGAGAACAAGTCTAATCTTCAATTTACTCTTTACCTTTTGCCAGGATTAATTTTTCTTACAACCCCTGATGTTATAGATAAAGCCCTTCGCTCAGAAATTGACGCCTTCTATACAATGCTAATCACCTTTGGACTCTTTCTCTGGTTCTATTTCTATGAAGTAAAAAGTAAAAAATACATCGCTTTTTTCTTTTTGGGTATTTTCTTAGGCTTGGGAATTTTAACTAAGACTTTTCAAGCGCTCATTTTCTTTTATCTTGCCTTTATTCCATATCTTTTATGGCAAAAGAGGATTAGAGAATTCTTTTCTTTGCCCCATCTTTTAGGCATTTTCACCATGATGTTTGTGTTCTTACTCTGGGCAATTCCAGTAAGTTTAAAAAATGGAGTTATGCCCTTTTTACAGGCTTGGATGGCAGAATATAAATCTGCTGCCATAGCTGGTGAGATGCAAGTTTTACAACATTTTGAAAGTTATACCCTTTACTTCCTCACAGACTATTCACCTTGGCTTTTATTCTTGCTCTTTTATAGAGGGAAAAGCCTTAGGCATTTTCTAAAAAGTCGTCCCTTACTTTGGAAACTTTGTCTTTTTTCAACCTTTGCCTTTGCCCTTACCTACATATTTCATTTATTCTTTCTTGGATCTCGCCTAAGATATATTCTTCCCTCAGTAGGAGGCTTTGTCATTCTTGTGAGTCTTGTTTTTTATTATCTTCACCAAGTTGGTCTTCCCAAACCCAATCTTTTTAGGACCTCAGTTTTAGTTTTTTCTTTAGCCAATCTTTTGATCGGATTTCTATTCCTTCTTTATTTACTAAACAAAAAATTTCCTGTACCAACTCTTTTTTATTTGGTCCATCTGGTGTTTATTCTTTTAAATCTTTTCATTTTTTTGAAATTTGAAGCCACTGTAAAATCACTCATTTGGTATTTAGTCCTTTACATATTTCTCCTCAAACATCTCTATGTATTCTTTTACTATCCCTTACACATTACTAAAATGAATTACCACAGAAAAGCTGCTATAGAAATTGGAAATATGTTAAGAGAAAAGGATAAAAATGAGCTTTATTTTTGTCGGACCATTCCACATAACCTTACTTATTATTTAAAATATCGCTATAATTTGGTAGATACATTAATTTATATAGACAATTGTCAAAAGCTTCCTTCAAAAAGTTTTATCTTAGTTATGCAAAAGGATTATGATTTAAATTGGGATAGGTCAGTTAAAGCTATTCCTCTAAAGGTCAGGGAAAAAAGGTATTACCTCCTCTATAAGGAATAACTTTAAGCTTTTTCAATCTTTTTTGTCTTTTATTTTTTATAAGATCTTTAAAGTAAAAAATGAGGTCATCCTTCATTGGAGAATAAAAATTTTGATAACTCTTAAAAAGAAAGAGGTCAACTTGAGACAGACCAATCCATTCTAAGGTCATAGCAAGGGGCGCTAAGTCTTTAAGTCTCTCTCTAAGATTAAGCTTTCTTTTATAAAAAGAGATACCATCTAAATCAAAAATTTTAAAACCCTCCTCTTTACTATAGTAGAAATTGCTATATTTAGTATCCCTTAAAAAAATTCCTTTTTCATGTAAGGTATAAAGAAAATAAAGCAGCTCTTGCAGTAGAAGTTTATTTCCTCTATAATCTTTCCTAAATTCTTCTTCACTTAAAAACCCTTGAGAAATAAAAGGTATTACGATCCCACCTAAAAAGGAATTTTTTGAAAATAAAGACTTAATTAGCGACTGGTAAAATATAAAAAGAGGGAAAAGTGTTGGAACTTTCAATTTTTCAAGGTGTCTATAATTCTTTAGATAGTTTTTTACTCTATTTTTTTTAAAAATTCTTTTTGTATAAAGCTTTAAACACAGAGAGGGAGTTTTTTCATTATGAAAAGTCAGGTTAAAAAAGAGATGGGAGGCAGATCTTTTCCTCAAGTATAGAGAAAAAGGGGTAGTAAAGAGTTTTTCCAAAAAATCCTTTGAATTGGGTGATAT
>JBKBTC010000098.1:0-3885 GCA_046291435.1 Caldimicrobium sp.
GTACAGTACTTCCTCTTTTTGCAAGTCTTTATTTACAAAGTGCAGGGCTTGGACCTGCTACTACTTTTTTATATTCAGGTCCTGCTATAAATATCTTGGCAATTGTGCTAACTGGGAAGGTTCTTGGTGCTAAAATAGGTTTGGCAAGAGCTGTTGGGTCAATTACCATGGGTATTCTTATAGGTATAATTATGCACTTCCTTTTTAAACAATCTGAAAAGAAAAGGCTGGAAAGTCTTATCGCTACTTCAATGGAAAAGTCAATATCTTTTTCTCAGTCCCTATTACTTCTTTTTACATTGGTATTAATTTTGATCATAGCAACTTCTAATTTAATGTTGAAATGGGCTATTTTATATGCTCTATTTATTCTTCTTTTATGGCAACTTTATAAATTTTTTAATGCGTCTTTAAAGGCTATTTTTATTTCTCTTATATTGGTTACACTTTTAGGTATTCTTAGTCCCTATAAAGAAATTCCCTTTATCGGCGGAACTTTAACTCTCTCTTATCTCATTAATTTTAAAAAGGGAGTTCTTCAAGAGTGGTTTGATAATAGTTATATATTAGCTAAACAAATTTTTCCTTTACTTTTTATAGGTGTATTTATTTCAGGCTTTTTTTTAGGAGGTGTTACTGGTGAAGGATATATTCCCAAAATTTATATTGAAAAAATATTAGGTGGTGTAGGATTTTTAACTCATTTACTTGCCGCTTTTATAACAGCTTTAATGTATTTTGCAACCTTGACAGAGGTTCCTATTATTCAAGGATTAATGGCTCAAGGTGTCAAGGCTGGTCCTGCACTTTCTATGCTTCTTGCAGGTCCTGCAGTATCCTTACCCAGTCTTTTAGTGCTTAAAGTTATTATAGGACCAAAGAAAACCATAACCTATGCCATTTTAGTAATTTTAATCTCAGCTCTATATGGATTTTTATACCAAATGATATTTGGTTAAAAATTAAATTATACATAGGAGGTGTAGCTATGGCAAAAGAGATTAAAGTATTAGGTCCAGGATGTCCAAAGTGTGAACTTTTATATGGAAATGTGGTAAAAGCTTTAGATGAATTAGGGATTGAAGCTAATGTTACTAAAATTAAAGATTTTGTTCAAATAGCCTCTCATGGTGTTTTAACTACTCCTGGTCTAATAATTGATGGTAAGCTTATTTCTCAAGGTAAAGTCCTAAGCGTGGAAGAAATAAAAGAGCTCTTGCAGAAAGTTTAATTTTTAATATGCTCTTTTCCTTTATTTATAAGAATTCACTGACCTATCATAAAGAGCGTCTACAAAAGTTGCCCTCTCTACATATTTAATTCAGTAAAATTGTTTTTTGTATACGCATAAAAGTGGTCACGGCATATCACCTCTTATTTTGGCAAAATAACTAACATCGTTAACAAAATTTGGTAAGAGGTATTGTAGCACTTATAAAAACTTGATTTAAATCAAGGAAGTTTTTAATAAGGGATTTATTTTAAATAATAAGCAAAAAACATTAAAAGGAGGTGTTGGGTATGTTTTGCAATCAATGTGAACAAACAGCTAAAGGTTTTGCCTGTACAGTAAGAGGAGTTTGTGGTAAAACCCATGAAACAGATGTGCTTCAGGATCTTCTAATTTATGTACTTGCAGGATTATCTGAGGTATCCCTTGAAGCAGAAAAAGTTGGAGTTAAAAAACCAGAAGTTGACTTCTTTTTAATGGAGGCAATGTTTTCCACTTTGACCAATGTTAATTTTGACCCAAGGAGGATCCAAGCTTACATTGACAAAGCTGTACAATTAAGAGAAGCGTTAAAGCATGAGGCTAAAGTCCAAATTGACTCTCCTTGGGCAAAATTCAAACCTTCTAAAAAATTAGAAGATTTAATCAAGGAGGCAGAAGAAAGAGAAATTGAACCTAACATTTTAAAAGAAGAGGGTGAAGACATTGCAAGTTTAAAATTAACTATTCTTTATGCTTTGAAAGGCATTGCTGCCTATGCTTATCATGCTGAAAAATTAGGAGTAAGAAATGAAGAGGTATATCAAGGTTTCAAAGATTTATTAGTAAAGATTTATAAAGATAGAGCTTCCGATTTAAGAACCTGGGTAGAAAGAACTCTTGAGGCAGGAAGGTTAAATTTATTAACTATGGAAGCCTTAGATAAGGCTAATACATCAGCTTTTGGTAACCCTGTACCTACTAAAGTGCCTTTAGGTGTTAAAGCAGGAAAAGCAATCCTTGTTTCGGGACATGATTTAAAAGACCTATATGAATTATTGAAACAAACTGAAGGTAAGGGTATTTATATTTATACTCATGGGGAGATGCTTCCAGCACATGGTTATCCAGAGCTTAAGAAATTTTCTCATCTTTATGGACATTATGGGACTGCTTGGCAAAATCAGCAAAAAGAATTTGAGGTCTTTCCAGGTCCTATTGTTATGACTACTAATTGTCTTATGCCACCAAAGGAATCTTACAAAGATAGAGTTTTTACCTTAGGACCTGTGGGTTATGAAGGAGTAAAACATCTTCCCGATGAAAATTTTGCTCCAGTCATTGATATGGCTTTACAGATGGAAGGTTTTACAGAGGACAAGCCAGGGAAAGAAGTGATGACTGGGTTTGCAAGGAATGCAGTGCTTTCTGTAGCAGATAAAGTAATTGAACTGGTAAAAACAGGTAAAATAAGACATTTCTTTTTAGTGGGTGGTTGTGATGGAGCAAAGCCTGTAAGAAATTATTATACAGAATTTGTGGAAAAGGTGCCACAAGATTGCGTAGTCCTTACTCTTGCTTGTGGAAAGTTTAGATTTTTTGATCAAGACCTTGGCACTATTGAGGGTATTCCAAGACTTTTAGACATAGGACAATGTAATGATGCCTATTCAGCTATTCAAATAGCATTAGCCCTATCTAAAGTCTTTAACTTGCCAGTTAATGAATTACCTCTTTCTTTAATTCTTTCTTGGTATGAACAGAAGGCTGTTGCTATATTTCTCACCCTCTTATATCTTGGACTTAAAAATATGAAACTTGGTCCAAGTGTGCCAGCGTTTTTAAGTAAAAATGTGCTGAATTTCATCGTGGAAAATTATAACTTAAAGCCCATTAGCACCCCTGAGGCTGACCTAAGAGAAATTTTAGGATAAAATCCTGAGATTTAACTAAGGAGGGGAAATAGGTCTCCCCTCCAGTTTTAGCATAAGCTCCCACGTGTTAATGCTAATTTAACTACTTTAAATTGTCATGGGCTCCCTTATTTATTATTTTCATATCTACCTTTAAGGAGGAACTGTTTTTTCTCGCAGGCTAAAGCCTGCGGCTTACTGGGAAATACCAAAAGCCAAGGGTGTGACATTTCAAAATAGAAACAATAATTAAAGCTTCCGCTTGTTTTATTTGAGGATTGGATTTAAATTATAAAATATGAAATTTATTGAAAGCTTTGATGTAATTGTGATTGGTGGTGGGCATGCAGGAATTGAAGCAGCTTTAGCTTCAGCTCGCATTGGGTGTAAGACCCTACTTGTTACTCTAAACTTAGAAAAAATTGGAGCTATGAGTTGTAATCCCTCTATAGGAGGCATTGGTAAAGGGCATTTAGTAAAAGAGATTGATGCCTTAGGCGGACAGATGGGGTTAACCATTGATGCAACAGGTATTCAATTTAGAAAACTTAATACAAAAAAGGGACCAGCAGTAAGAGCTACAAGAGCTCAAGCGGATCGCTTTAAATATCAAGACTATATGAAAAAAGTTGTAGAAAAAACTCCCAATCTTATTCTTAGACAAACTTCAATTTCTCAATTATTAATTAAAGATAAAAAAGTTATAGGTGTGCGCACAAGAACTGGTGAAGAATATGGTGCTAAGGCTGGAGTTATTGCCAT
>JBKBTC010000099.1:0-3800 GCA_046291435.1 Caldimicrobium sp.
AAGAAAAGGGGCAAACCTATGAGGCTCCGATGAAACTCAGGGTAAGGCTTGTAACCTATGATGTTGATCCTGATACTGGGGTTAAAAGTATAAGAGATATAAAGGAGCAGGAGCTTTATTTTGGGAGTATACCTTTAATGACTGCCGATGGCAGGTTTATTATTAATGGAACGGAAAGGGCTGTTGTAAGTCAGCTACAGAGGTCACCCGGAGTAATTTTTGAAAAAGATAAAACCCATGCCAAGGCTGGGCGTTTGACCTATATAGGAAGGGTTATTCCTGTTAAGGGATCTTGGATAGATTTTATCTATGATTATAAAGGTAGATTTTTTGTTAGGATTGATAAAAGAAAAAATATTTCAGCTACCGTTTTTTTAAAAGCTATAGGTTTAACAGAGGAAGCTATATTAAATCTTTTTTATCCTCTTGAGAAATATAATTTATTACCAGAGGGGGTTGAGCGAGAGTTAAATTTTGATTTGTTAGCTGGAAGCAAAGCGGAGACAGACTTTATTCATCCTGAAACTGGAGAAGTTTTAGTAAAAAAGGGAAAGGTAATTAGTGCAGGAATTTTGAGAAAATTAAAGGAATTTGGCATTACTAAAATAGTTGGGTCAGATTCCCTAATCTTAGGAAAAATTAGTGCAAAAGAAATCATAGATGTTGAAACAGGAGAAGTGCTTTTACCTATAAATACAGAAATAACTTCTGAAACATTGAAGAAGTTAAGGGAAAAGGGAATTAAAGAAATTTTCGTTCTTTTTACAGATTTTCAGCGTTATTCTTTAGCCTTAAGAGATTCTCTTAAGAGTGATAAATCAAGAAATAGAGAAGAGGCTCTACTTGAGATATACAAGAAGATTAGGCCAACAAGTCCTGCTACTTTAGAAGTAGCGGAAGCCTATTTCAATTCGCTTTTTTTTGAACTCCAAACCTTTGACCTTTCTGAAATTGGAAGATATAAGATGAACCTTCGTTTAGGATTAGATATTCCTATAACAGTGAGGACTCTTACTTTAGATGATGTCATAGCAATTCTTAAAGAGTTAATAAGAATGAAAGAAAAAGAAGAGGAAGGGGACGACATAGATAGTCTTTCAAATAGGCGTATAAGACCAGTAGGGGAGCTTGTTGAAAATCAGTTTTTACTTGGCTTAATGAGAATGGAGAGAATGGTAAAGGAAAAACTTCAATTAGAAGAAGTGGCAAATACAACTCCAGGGGAGATCATCAATAGTAAACCTGTTATCTCTGCAGTAAAAGAGTTTTTTGCCCAAGGACAACTTTCTCAGTTTATGGATCAGACTAATGTCCTATCTATGCTTACACACATTAGAAGACTTTCTGCCCTTGGTCCAGGGGGGTTAACGCGAGAGAGAGCTGGTTTTGAAGTGAGAGATGTCCATCCAAGTCATTATGGAAGAATTTGTCCCATAGAAACACCTGAAGGTCCAAATATTGGTTTAATTGTTTCTCCTACAACCTTTGCCAAGACGAATCCCTATGGATTTTTAGAGACTCCCTATAGATTGGTTAAAGATGGAAAAGTTACCTCCCAAGTTATATACATGAATGCTGCTGAGGAAAAAGACTTAGTTATAGCTCAATCTACTATTAATATAGATAAGGATGGAAAGATTATAGATGAAGTGGTACCAGCAAGAAAAAATGGAGAGTTTATCTTAGCGAGAAGAGAGGAAGTTGATTTTGTTGACCTCTTTCCTGCACAGGTTGTAAGTGTATCAACTTCTCTTATCCCTTTTTTGGAGCACGATGACGCAAACCGTGCTCTTATGGGTTCAAATATGCAAAGACAGGCAGTCCCCTTAATTCGCACCAAAGCTCCTCTTGTAGGTTCAGGTATGGAAAAGGGAGTTCCTAAAAATACAGGCTTATTATTAGTGGCTGAAGGAGATGGTATAGTTGAATATGTTGATAGCCAAAAAATAATAGTAAGTTATGAAAAAGGCGAGGAGAATTTCCCTCAAGTAAAAGTTTATAATTTGAAAAAATGGATTAAGTCAAATCAAAATACTACCTTTACTCAAAAGCCTGTTGTAAAGCCGGGACAAAGGGTTAAAAAGGGAGATATTTTAGCAGATGGTCCTTCTATGGATAGAGGGGAGTTAGCCTTGGGAAGGGATGTATTAGTAGCTTTTATGCCATGGATGGGATATAACTTTGAAGACTCCATTATTATTTCAGAAAGATTAGTAAAGGATGATGTTTTTACCTCAATTCATATTGAGGAATTTGAATGTGTCGCGAGAGAGACCAAACTTGGTAAAGAAGAAATAACCAGGGATTTACCTAATATTGCAGAGGAGGCTTTACAACATTTGGATGAAAGTGGAATTGTCAAGATAGGAAGTTATGTCCGTCCAGGAGATATATTAGTGGGTAAAGTAACACCTAAAGGGGAGACAACGCTCACACCAGAGGAAAAACTTTTGAGAGCTATCTTTGGGGAAAAAGCAAGAGATGTAAAAGATACCTCTCTTAGGGTTCCAGCTGGAATTGAAGGAATTGTTATTGATACCAAAGTTTTAACAAGGAAAGGTATAGAGAAAGATAGTAGAGCCAGGGCAAAAGAAGACGATATAATTGCTAAGCTTTTAAAAACACAAGCAGATATTTTAGAGATTTTAAAAAGGAACCTAATTCATAAGTTGGCACAGGTGCTACAAGGAGAAGTAGTGAAAGAAAATTTGGAATGGGAAGGAGAAGTTTTTCTAAAGAAAGGAGAAACTATCACAAAGGAAGCTTTAATGAATTTACCTTCAGCGCTTTTAAATAAACTCAAAGAAGTAGTCCCGCAAGAGAAAAAAAATATCCTTCAGGAATTACTTAAAGCTTTTGAAAAGAAAAAAAGAGAGATAATTGAGGAATACGAGGGTAAAATAAACAAAATAAAGAAAGGGGAGGAGTTACCTCCGGGAGTCCTAAAAATAGTGAAAGTTTATGTAGCTATGAAAAGAAAATTACAACCTGGAGACAAAATGGCAGGGCGGCATGGTAATAAAGGAGTAGTATCAAAGATAGTACCAATAGAGGACATGCCTTTCTTACCAGATGGAAGACCCGTAGATATGATTCTTTCACCACTTGGTGTTCCATCCCGTATGAACATAGGGCAACTACTTGAGACTCATTTAGGATGGGCTTGTAAAGAATTAGGGGCTAAATTAGCCAAGCTTGCCTCGGATTATCAAGTAGAAGCAGTTAAGGCCATGTTAAGAGAAATTTTTAATGAAGAGGAATATTTGAAATTTGTGGAAGGAAGAAGCGATGAAGAAATTTTAGAAATAGCTAAGGCTTTTGAAGATGGTATTCCTGTAGCAACACCTGTTTTTTCTGGAGCAAGTGAAGAAGAAATTAAAAAATGGTTGAAATTAGCGGGGTTAGATGAAAGTGGAACAACTGTTCTGTATGATGGAATGACAGGGGAGCCTTTTATGGAAAAAATTACCGTAGGTTATATGCATATGTTAAAATTACATCACTTAGTGGATGACAAGATCCATGCACGCTCCATTGGACCTTATTCTTTAATTACCCAACAACCCCTTGGAGGAAAATCTCAGTTTGGAGGTCAGAGATTAGGAGAAATGGAAGTGTGGGCTATTGAGGCATATGGTGCTGCTTACACCTTACAAGAATTTTTAACAGTGAAAAGCGATGATGTGGATGGTCGGACCCGTATGTATGAAAAACTTATAAAGGGTAAGAACTTTTTAGAAGCAGGACTACCAGAAAGCTTTAAAGTATTAACTAAAGAACTCCAAGGGTTAGCGTTAGAT
>JBKBTC010000100.1:0-3786 GCA_046291435.1 Caldimicrobium sp.
TCTAAATATCGATTTATAGCATCCAACGGGGAAGCCGACCTCTTAAACCTCACCAGTTGCGGATGATTCCTATAGCCACTCGTTTCCCCAATGAGAACCTTCCTAGCCAATAGAGCTTCACGCCATAACGCTACCAAGCCCCTGGCATCCAAATACATGGGGTGAATGGACCAAAGTCTCACACGCTAACCCCCTATATTCTGTTTCGAGCCTACCTATAAACTTGTAGATAAACCTAGGCAGAGCGCTCTATAGTTGTCTATCCCTAAACATTTCAACCCAAGATTAGCTGTTTAGTTCTTAGCTTAACGGATACTAGGGCTTGGGTTTTAAACGTAATCATTGTTTATATAAATTATAAAATCAAGCAATAGATAGCATCCCTTTTAAAATATAATTATAATTTAAAATTTTAAAAATTGGTTATAACTCTTCTGAAAAATATAGAGGCTTAAAGGTATAATTTTTACTTAAAAGGTAATCTTTTGAATGCCTTAAACAGATCTCAGCTAATACAAATACTTTAAGCTGTAGTACTTAAATACCCATAAATGTAATTCCTCCTTATCACAATGTTTATTTATCTTTTAGATAAATAATTAAGTTTGGAGTAAGGAAAGGAAGTTTTCTAATTTGTAACTTTGTTGCAGACATTTATAAAAGTTTTTTTTATAATAATTTTAAAAAAACTTAAGGAGGTGAGAAAATGAAAAAACTATTAACAATTGGACTTACATTAGGGCTTAGCTTTACCATGGCAGGAGCTTTTAAAGTGCCTTCAGAAAAGTATAGGAACTGGAACCATGTAAAAAGCATGGTCATCTTTGACCAAAAACATCCCCTTTTTAATCCTTTCAACGGTATTCACCATGTATATGTAAACAACAAAGGATTAGAAGCTATTAAAAAAGAGAACGAAAGGGCTTTTCCAAATGGTGCAGTTATAGCCATTGTATTTTATGAACACATACATGATAATGGGGCTTATGTAGAAGGTGCGAAAAGGATAGAAGCATTTATGGTTAAAGATACCAAAAAATATAAAGGAACAGATGGCTGGGGATACTATGCCTATGATGGAAAGGGGAATAACTTGGTTAAAGATATGGCAAAGGATTGTCATGCCTGCCATTCTCAAGTAAAAAATAAGGACTTTGTTTTTTCTGTTTGGACAAAGTAAATAAATTTTAAGCAAATTTATTAGCGAGGGCTTCTGCCCTCCTCTTTAAACTTTCATAATCCTTTATAAAGAGCTTTCTTCTGCAGAGTTTAATAAGACCTTCCTTTTCAAGCTCTTTTAAAACTCTACTTACAACCACTCTGACACTGCCCACATCTTTAGCTATATTTTCATGAGTCTTTTCTATAATATTGCCCTTTTCGTAATAGGTAAGTAGATACTTAATTAATCTCTCTTTAACACTTGTTGATACCATTGAATTTATAGAAGACATAATATTAAGGAAATTTTCTGACAAAACTTTCATGAAAAGAGAACGCCACCAATGGTTTTCATCTAACCATTTAACCGCTATCTTTGAGGGAATCATGTAAAGATATGAGTTTTCTTCTGCCCTTGTATAGGCAGGATATTCGCTTTTAGAGTAGGCTGTAATCATCGCAAGAATACACATCTGCCCGGGAAGAACACTGTACAAAGTAATCTCCCTGCCAGACTCTGATATAAGATAGACCTTTAATTTCCCCTCTTTTAAAAAAGGAACTGCAGCACATAAGCCACCTTCTGAAAAGAGAAGAGTTCCCCTTTTAACCTTTTCTAATGAATAACTTTTTTCCAGTAAATCTATTAAGTGCATAGTTTTGAATATAATCAAAGCATATAAATTGTAAAGGCAAAGTTTCCATTCTAATTTTATAAATTTATAAAATATGATCGGCTTCACAATTTACACATTTAAAAAGATATATTACTATTGATCTAAAAATAATGACTAATATCTAACATTAAATGTCACTATCCTTCGCACCAAATGATTTATACTGAGATGATTTATACTGTGGTAGCACAACCTAAAGGTTGCGGCTACCTATTTATATAGCAATTCTTGAATTCCCTCTACAATATATTCATCTTCATTGGGTACCAGTAGGCTTTTGATTGAAAGGGAAATTAAAGCATCCCAAAAGAAAGATATAAAAAAAAGTAAAAGTATAAGCCTGTGAGAAATGAAAGTAGGAAAAAGCCTGAGAAACTTGTATGAATAACAGCTTCCTCTAACCAAACACAAAGCAATTAAAAAGATAAATTAGAAGAAGATGAAGAGCTTTGGATGTCATAAATTCCAAGGATGACACAGAGCTAAAGGAACATTAGGGCACCCACATCCTCTGGGCTAAACATAAGGTGTGCGATAAAGGATGCAAGAGCCGTTAACGAAAACACAAAATGGGGCAGGCGCTCTTGATCTTGTGAAAATAAATGATTAGCTTAATCAAAGGGAAGATTTTTCTCAATTTCTGAGAGAGAAAAGACGGGCAGATATCGACCCTCATAGTAGTCGCAAACAGTTATCTTTGGGGTCCGAGAAAATGCCATACCCAAGGCAAAGGCTACTGCAGAGGGACAAGCTAAGCATATTTCTATTTTTGATAACGCCCTATAAAAGGTTTTGACTCCCTGTAAAGCCACTGAACATATCCAAGCCAATCTTTCTTAGGGTCCAAAGCATGCTCGTATACTAAACCTGCGCAGACAGCCTTGTCGTATTCAGGATGTGCCCTAAACTCTGGAACATCCTGGCGGTCGCTGATGCAAAGATGTAAGATCAACTTTTCACCACTTGGTAAAGTGTCAAAGCTTTCAGGAACTCTCTTAGGTGGAGGTATAGTTGGCACCGGGTCTACAAAAAGTCTTCTGGGTTCATTGAGATCAAGCACCCTAAAAAATTCATCTTGCTGGCAATGATAGAGCACTATACGACGGCGCAAACCTACAGAGGCACCCATAGCGAAAGCAAGAGGTAACCTTATATGAGGACATATATGATAGCAGAAGCGCTCTCCACTCGGTAAATCCTGTTTTAGCCTGTGATCGATCTGAAATACCCACTCATTTAAAAGCTCCTTCCAAGCTTCCTGCCAGTAAATAGGTTTTTTAGGGTCGCTTTGAGTGCGAGGGTCATGGTCTAATTGAATTACCATATCATCTTGACGAATTGATGTAACATTTTCTATAAATTCAGCTTTTAAACGGTGAGATTTTGTAAAACTATCATAAAACCTCCTTGCTTTTTGCCGTTCTTTTTCAGTAGTAAATAAAATAGGAACTGCTATACTTGATCGCCTTCGCCGAAATAAAAAATCAAAGATAATTAGACCAATAAGTAATATTATACCAATACTTTTTAACACTACAGAAGTAATAAGAAAAGATAGGGTGGCAAATATGTCTGAGGACATATTGAGAATGCCAAAAATCCCGATACCAATTAAAAGTTTTCTTTCTGCAAAAAGCGCTTTAGGGTTATTAAAAAGCTACCATCACACGAATTCCCTAATCTCATTCATCCATATTTTAGCCCAACTTTCGCATCTTTCAATTCCTAACTGCTCTGCACGGGCTGCTTGCTATTTAACTTTTTGAATCTCACCTTTGTAAAGCCTGCTCCTATGGTTTCGTCCCCGCCAAATTGGAGAACAAGATTATTGTTTTCAAAGAGCTCTTCAAACTCCCTTTCCGCATCCAAACCATCTTTTACTCTGTCTATGAAAAACACAAAACTATAGAATATAGCTTCCGACGGCACAAACTCCATCGTAAAGAGG
>JBKBTC010000101.1:0-3480 GCA_046291435.1 Caldimicrobium sp.
AGAGCAATTACACAACATGAAGATTATTATTCTTTTTTTGGTTTAACCTCTTCTTCCTTTTCTTTAATTCCTAACCCTAAAATTTTTTTTCCAGCTAAGGCGCATTTAGAATGTATTGAGGTGCTCTCCTTTGCCTTAAATCAGGGAAGTCTTATCTCTGTTTTAACTGGGGAACCCGGTCTTGGGAAAACTCAGGTTGTTTTAACTCTTTTCTCTAAACTTGACCAAAATATTAAACCTCTGTATGTTTTACACCCTGGTATATCTCCTTTGGAATTGTATTCCTCCTTGGCTGAAGAATTAAATTGGTCTGTTTCTTTTGGGCAAAAGAGTAAGGATGGTATTTTAAAAGTTTTAAAAAATAATCTATTAGAAATTCAAAAAAGTTTTCAAAGCCTTTTAATAATTATTGATGAAGCTCAACTCCTTCCCTTAGAAACTTTGGAAGAGCTTAGACTCTTAACCAATCTAACTGGAAGTGAAAATATCTCTCTACAAATATTTTTAATTGGACAACCTTTATTAGGAGAAAAACTTAATCAACCTAATCTTTCCCCTTTAAGACAAAGAATTTCTATTTGGGAGGAGCTAAAACCTTTAGAGAAAGAGGAGGTCCTTCCTTATATCTGGTTTAGAATAAAACAAGTTTCTCAATACCCAACTCTTAATATTTTAGAGAACATAAAAAAACCTCTTTATAAGTACACCAAAGGAGTTCCCAGACTAATAAATAAATTAATGGAGAGAACTTTTTTAATAGCCTTTTTTAGGAAGGAAAAAACTATACATAAAACACATATAAAAACAGCTTACAATACCTTTAAAAAAGAAATTTTTTGAAAATGTATAAACGCTTTATTTTGAAACCAATCTCAGAAAATACCTTTTCAGCTGTGGCTTTTATCTCAAAAAAAAATAAAATTATTAAATATGAATATATTCCTTTAATAACCTTAGAAGAGATTAAGAATAAAGAAGTTTATTTAATTCTTAAACCATCTCATTTCTTTTATGAAGTATACCACTTAAATTTGCCTCTTTTTCAATCAGAGATTGTAAAACTTAGATTACAAGAGAGGCTCAATTCCTTAGGTTATTTCAACAAACCTGTGGAGCTCTATTGGAAAGTTTTAAAAAAAGAGGGAAATTTCTATAAAATTAGCTATTTAGCCTTAGAACAAGAGGAAATAATTAAATATTTCACTAAGTTTAGAACTTTAATTTCCGCTAAATTAGAAGTTATTACTTTTTTACCTTTAGCTCTGAGTGCAATTTTAGAAGATGAAGAAGACAAGATAATAATTCATAGGGAAAAGGAAGGACTTTGGATAACCTTTCTATCCAATAAAGTTCCTTATAATATAGAATTTTTCCCTATAGATGTAGCCTTAGGGATTAACTGGGTAGATTTGATTTCAAGGATTAATTTTCTTCTCAATCTTTTTTACAGAGAAACTCAAAGAGAAATAAAAAAGCTTTATCTTAGTAATTTAGAGGACTATGAAGAACTAAAAAAGACTAATTTAGAGATTTATTTAATTGAAAAACCCTATGCAGAATATTTTGGAGTCTTGCAAGTTGATTCAGCCTATAATTTTCTCCCAGAAGAAGAAAAAACTTTAATAGAGGTATTAAAAAATAATTATAAAATAGCTTATGGATTTTTAGCCTTAGCCCTACTTTTTTGGGGATTCGGTATTAGTTTGCACTTGCTAAATTCTAATATAGAAAAAGACATAAATAGAAAGGAATCCATTATAAAGGAAAGCATAAATAGATTGTTTTTACATTACCCTGAAGCAAAAGTTCAAGCCTTAAGAACTTATTTAGAGGAAAGAGAAAACTTAAAGAGGATGCCTAAGGTAGAGAACTCTTTATTACATTTATTCTATTCTTTACAAGATACTTATATAACTCAGTTAGAACTTAAAAATGGGACTCAGACTTATGAAGTCTTTATAGTTGGTGAGAAAAAAGCCCCTCTTTCTGAATTAAATACCTTTTCGCAGAACTTTGCTAAAGAGCTCTCTAAACACTTGATTATAAAAAACATTGACTTTTCTTATGAAGGGAATAAAATAAATTTTAAAGTAAGTGGTAATTTAAAATGAATAGATTTTTTAATGCTCTTAGAGAGTGCTTTAAGAATGGTTATAAAAAAGAGTTTTATTTTTGGTTATTTTCTCTTTTATTTTATTGTGTAGGACTATTTTTATTTATAAAGGAAATGAAAAATTTTATAACTTTGAGAGAAAACCAAGTTAAAATTCAAGAGTTTTTTATAATGAGTCAATCTCAAATTTCCCATTTTAAAAGATATTTCTCTAACATAAACTGGGAGAGAGATTTTCAGAAAACCTCAACCCCTCTTAATCTTGTTATAAGTTTAAGGGATATAAATAGAGCTGTAAAAGATATTCAAAATTTAACCTCAGGGGAAGAAAGTTTTTTACTAATTAAAGAAATAAAGTATCAAAGAGAAAAGGATAAAGAGCCTATGCTAAATATTAATGCTGAATTAATTAATTTTTATTAGGATGGCTTTAAACTTAAAGAAGTTAGATTTAAAATTTAAATATTATTTATATTTATGGGGACCCTTTTTTATATTATCTTTTATTATGATCTATTATCCTCTTAAGGTTTTAAAATACCCTCAAAAATCAGAAATTACTTTGCCTCAAGAATATGGTGTAATACTTGAATATTTAAAAAGATTAGATGTTCCAAAAGAAACAAAGGGTGAGCTTGAGATAACCCTTAAAACAAATCCCTTTTTAGAAGGGGTTACTTTAGACCAAACTACTGAAGAAGCCTTACCTTCTGCTCAAGTCTTAAATTTAACCTCTATACTACACACTTACACAAAAGCCTGTATAATAAATGGAAAATTATATAAAGAAAAAGATAAAATTGGCAAAATTTTAATCTCAAAAATAGGAGACTACTATGTGGAATTATTTTTACCAAATAAGAAAAAGGTTATTTTGGAAGTTGGTGGCACTTATACTTTTAGTGAGTAGCTTTCTCTTTCAAGGGTGTGCCCCTTCTATCCCCACTTATGAGACATTAAAAGAGTATTATAAATATAAAGAGATTTTAGAAAATGCTACTGCCCCTCCTCCTGCTCCTAAAGAAGAAGAAACTCTTAAAGTTCAGCCTATTTTTAAAGAAATTTCTCCTCTAAAAAAAAGAATTACTGTAGCCTTTTTCCAGGAACATTATGAAAATATCTTTTTCTTTTTGTCTTTAGAGACTGGTTTGAGCTTGATTTTAGCTCCAGAAGTGAAAAAAGCAATTCCTCCAGAAAAGGAAAGAATTACTTTACAAATGAAAAATCAACCTATAGAGGAGGTTTTAAAAAGGGTTTGTGAAGTTTTAGATGTGCATTATAAAGTTGAAAAGGGGATCCTTAGAATTCAACCCTTTGAGGAGAGGACCTTCAATTTGGGTTTTATTCCTGTAATTAAAGAAGGGAGA
>JBKBTC010000102.1:0-3472 GCA_046291435.1 Caldimicrobium sp.
GGGGATAAACTATATATATCCAAAAGATGTCGCATATCTATAGCCAGAGCCTTTCTTTAATATAGGATACTATTTCATTTGGTTCATCTAATATTTTAAAAATTTCTATATCTGTAGGACTAATTTTTCCCGTAGGAAGCAAAGTTTTCGTAATCCAAGTGTAAAGAGGTTTCCAAAAATTTTTGTCAACTAAGATCACGGGTATTGGACGTATCTTTTTCGTTTGCACTAAGGTTAAAATTTCAAACATTTCATCCATAGTGCCATAGCCACCTGGAAAAAATATAAAAGCTACTGAATATTTAGCTAACATTACCTTTCTAACAAAGAAATATCTAAACTCCAACTTGAGATTGGCATAGGGATTAGGTTCTTGTTCCATAGGTAATTTTATATTTAGACCTACTGAATAACCTCCTCCTTCTGCAGCTCCTTTATTTGCAGCCTCCATAATACCGGGACCACCACCTGTTATCACAGAAAATCCTGCTTTGACAAGTAAACGCCCCAACTCTTCAGCCCTTTGATAATCAAGGCTTCCTTTCTCAGCCCGTGCAGAACCAAAAATGGTAACTCCCGGATATACTTTTGGTAATACTTCAAAACCTTCTACAAACTCTGCCATAATTTTAAAAAGTCTCCACGACTCTTTTGCCTGAAGTCCTTCCAAAACATATTGTTTCTCTTCTTCAAAACGAGTTTTTATTATTCCCTTTTCAATTACCATAGCTTTCTTTCAACACCTTTAAAGATTTGGGCTCCCAATTTAAATGATAAAGAAAAAATTTTTCTACTAAGTTAAAAAGCCCTTTCTTTTCCTCTTCTTTTAGCTTTTCCATTTCAATTTTTACCTCTTTAAGTTTATTTATTCTAACTATCTTTCTCAAAAGGTCAATCTGATTTAAAGATAATGGAATATCCCCTAGATCTTTGCATCGGAAACACAAAAAACCACCTCTACTAATAGAGAAATAGCAAACTTTCTTAGGTGTAACCCCACAGCTAATGCAGCTCTCAAAATGAGGGGTTAATCCACAAATTTGTAACCACTTAAACTCCCAAAAAAACTTATCCAGGCAAATGTCTAAGCTCCTATCTACCTCTTTAAGAAACTCAACTATTATCTCAAAATCTTTTCCTTTGAGAAAGGGAGGGGTCGTATAGTTTAAAATCTCTGTTATATAGGAGAGGAGAAAATACTTTTTTAAGTCTTTCCACGGGCTTTCTAATTGAAAAAGAAGGTCCACTTTTTCTAAAATCAAATAATAGCCCTTCCGAGGTTTTCTTAAATGCGCTCTAACATAGTTTAGCTCTTCCAATAAATTTAAAAATCTTCTTTTAGATTTCTGAGCACCTTTAGCTATTACTTTTATTTTCCCTCGAGGAGTAAAAAGCGTAACTAAGAGATCTATTTCTCTAACCAGAATTTTATCAACAATAATACCTGAAACGGTAAATAACACACCTATAAATAAATCTTTATAAATTTAGATTCCTTTAACTCCTTAATCCACTTCTCAAGAAATTCCTTTGCTTTTAATTGAAAAAGTTCTTCATAAAGTTGTTTTTTTAACTCTTCATAGGAGGGTATTCCCTCTTCTTTTTTAAGGAACCTAATAATTTGATATTGCTCTCCCCTTTTAATGGGAGCAAGTACCTCACCTTCTTTCAATTTTTTGATTTCTTCTATGAGACTCTTTTCTAATTCACTTTCTTTAAAGGTTTCAACGAAATATTGGGTTACCTCTAAATTTTTTTGTGATATCTCTTTAAAAGACTTTCCCTTTAAAACCATGTCATAAGTCTCCTCAACCTTACTCCCATCCTTCAACAAAAGAACTTCTAACATATACTTTGGTATAGGGTCATGTTTTTTTAGGTAGTCCTCATAAGCTTTTTTTAATTCGCTCTCAGGAATAACTATTTTCTCCCTAACTATTATCTGAATAAATTTAATTTTTTTTAACCTATCTCTAAGTTTTTCCTTTTCTTCAGATGCTACCTCTTGAGGAAGGTTTCCTAAATTATCTTTTATAAATGTTTCAAGCTCCTCATCTGTTACCTTTATTCCATATTTTTTGGCTTCTAATCCTATTATTGTATCCTCTATCCATTGCTCTAACATATCCTTTCTTAACTTTTCTTTTAACTTATTTATTTCCTCTGTAGAGAGCCCCTTTCCTTCGAATTGTTTTAAATAAACTGCTATCATTTGATCTAACTCATAAAGGGTTAAAATCTCATCTCCTACCACTGCAACGATTTTATTGAATGGGCTTGCTGAGAGATTTAAGGGGCTTAAAAGTAATATATATATTGCAAGAATTTTTAAAAACCTTTTCATCCTTTAACAGCTACTCAAGATTTAGTGTGACATAATATCTACCTCTTGCACTTCTTATGCCGAGAAATAATCTTTTCTTATCCTTCATCTCCTTTAACACCTCAAAAAACTCTACGGAATTAGTTATTCTTTTCTTATTTACCTCATCTATCACTAATCCTGGTCTTAGTCCTGCGTATTCTGCTGGAGTATCAGGATATACTTCTGTAATTACCACTCCTTTAATCTGAGGAGGTATTCCCAATCTTTTAGCGAGATTAGGAGTTAGGTCAGTAATAGCAAAACCAAACTCTGCTAAAAGATTTTCTAATTCTTCTCTTTCAGCTTTTGAAGTAAGAACTCCTTTTTTTGGTGCTTCAATGGTAACCTTTACCTTTCTTTTTTCATTCCCCCTTAAAATTTCCAATTCTGCAACTGTTCCCGGTTTTAATAGTAAGACTTGATTTCTTAACTCTAATACACTTTTAACTGGTTTGCCATTGATACTTAAAATCACATCCTTTTCTTTAAGCCCTGCTTTTGCAGCTGGTGAGTCTGGAAGGACCTCAGTTATAAGAACACCTTCTGAAACTTTAATTCCCAGTTCTTTAGCTAATTCTGGTGTTAAATCCTGGATAATTACTCCTAACCAACCTCTCTCCACTTTTCCATAGGTTTTAATTTGCTCTACTACCGCTTTCACAAGATTTATGGGAATTGCAAAGCCAATACCCATGTATCCACCTGAGCGAGAAAAAATAGCGGTATTCATTCCAATGACTTCACCTTTAAGATTTAGGAGTGGTCCACCGGAATTTCCTGGATTTATGGCAGCATCTGTTTGAATAAAGTCTTCTATATCTGTTATCCCTATGCCACTTCTTCCTTTGGCACTTACTACTCCTACAGTTACCGTATGGGTTAGACCAAAGGGATTTCCGATGGCAATTACCCACTCACCTACTCTGAGGTTATCTGAGTTTCCCAAAGTTAAGGTGGGCAAATTTTGTGCTTCCACTTTTAACACGGCTATGTCTGAAAAGGGATCTGTTCCAACAACCTTGCCCTGAAAAGACCTTCCATCCAAGAGTTTTACCGTTATTTTTTGCGCCTTTTCAATGACATGATTATTTGTCACTATGTAACCAT
>JBKBTC010000008.1:0-23157 GCA_046291435.1 Caldimicrobium sp.
GCCCCGTTAGCTAAAACTGGATAACCCTGAGGCGTAACAAGCCTTCTTTCTGCATCAAGGGTAAAATTTCCAGCCCTGGTATAAGCCACTCCCTCAGGGGTCTGCACTTTAAAAAATCCCTCCCCTACTATGGAAAAGTGCAAAGGATTTTGGGTTGGCTCTAAAATGCCCTGTTGTGTATCTAAATAAGGCTGGGTCTCCTTAAAAGCTCTAATATACTTAGGACCTATCTTTTTCATAAGTACTTCTTTAAAGCTAATACCATCAGCCTTAAAACCTGGCGTATCTACATTAGCTAAATTGTTCGTCGCAGCAGAAAACTTTCTCTCCAATAACTGAGCCCCCTCTAATGCCTCTAACAGCCCTAATTGGGGATTTATCCTAATACCAGTCATCTCTCTCTCCTCTTTGAATTTTTCCCAGAAAATTTAATATCAAAAATTATACCAAGTATAAAAGAAGGCTTTTCCTCTCTAAAGCGTGTTTTTATTTCTCATTTTGCTAAGGTTAAACAACTGCGCGGAAAAATCTTCCCCCTAATAGGAAATCTTTTCATTGTCAAAAAAATGACAGGATAAAAGTTCTGACAGATTTAAAAGGTAGCCGCAAACTTTAGGTTGCGCAAGATTCTTATAAATCATTTTACGCAGGCTAAAGCCTGAGGCTACACAAATTTTTGAATTTTCTTTTTATCGGTCGCAGTAATCCTTAGGATGTGCCAATGCTGACCAAAGCTATTAGACCTAAAAATGGGAAAATTTATTTAAACCGTAGTGTTTAGCTTTTTATGTATTTTAGGGAAAAAGGCTTGAAGAGTGTTATAAAGGGTTTCAGGTTTAAGAAGAAGCATACAGTGGGTATGGGCACATTTTTTTTTGAAGCACGGCTGACAGGGAAGGTTCGCTTTTAATACAATAAATTCATCGCTCCAAGGACCTGTTCTATTTTCAGAGGTTGGTCCAAAGAGAGCTATAATAGGCTTATTTAAAAGGCTCGCAAGATGCATTGGACCTGTGTCAACGGTTATGACAATTTCACATCTTTTGATTAGGTAGACAAGTTCCTTTAAGTTTGTTTTACCAACAAGACTATATACTCCTTCGTATTTTTCTGAGAGCCTTTCTGCAAAGTTTTTAAAAGTTTCGTTATTATTGCCCACAAAATAAAAGTCAAAGTCCTCTCTTAAATCTTTTGATAACCTTATAAAATCTTCCCAATGAGAGAGGGGCCAGAGCTTTGTCTCCCATCTGGCTGATGAAATAAGTATAAAATAGGGTTTTTCTCCTTCTAAATATGGAGGTTTTTCTTCAGGTAATGGCACATCTCTTACTATTTCTATTTCTTCAGAGTCTACTTCTTTTCCTTTTAAAAGAAAAAGATAGCTCTTTTTAGCTAAAAGGAGATATCTTTTAACTGCATGTAATTCCTTATCGTAAGGGGAAAATTTCACTTTATAAAAAAAGGAGCTTCCTTCTCTGTAATTAGAAAATCCTATGGTATACATGTTTTTAGTTAAAAGGGTAATTAGAGCACTCTTTAATAAACCCTGAAAATCAATTACAGCAGTGTATTCTTCCTTTCTCAATTTTGAGAGAAAATTTTTAAAATGAAAAATATTTTTGAAGTAAGATTTGTTAAAGAGAAAAACCTTGGAAAGATAGGGGTGGTCAAGAAGGAGTTGAGCATTTCTCTCTTCTACTACCCAATCTATTTGGGCAGAGGGCAAATTTTTTTTAAAGAAGGCAAGAGCGGGAAGAGTTTGGATAACATCCCCTAAGGCTGAAAGTTTCACTATAAGTAGTTTCAAGGTTTATGTAGTCCTTAAATCTTCTAAGATAAATTCTACCGCCTCTAAGAGATTTTCCGCTATGTAGCTTGGTTTATAAGGTTTTTGTGGCAAAAGGTATTCTTTTTCTCCTCTACCATATCCCGTTAACACAAGGATGCCTTTTAAGCCTGCATTTATAGCAACTTCTATATCTATAAGTCTATCTCCAATAACATAAGATTTTTGAGGGTTAAGGGGGTATTTGGCAAAAGCCTTTTCAATTAAGCCAGTTTTTGGTTTCCTACAAGGGCAATTTTCATTTGGGTGATGTAGGCAGACAAAAAATTCATCAATCTCTGCTCCTTTTCTTTTTAGCCTATTTTGTATCTCTCTGTTCACTTCATCCACTAAGGAAGGAGGAAAATAACCTCTTGCTGGACCGCTTTGATTTGTTATTACAAATATTTTAAATCCAGCTTTCTTTAAAAGTTTGATAGCCCTTGGAACCCCAGCAAGAATTTTCAAGCGAGAAAGATGATTTAAATATCCCACCTCTTCATTGATGGTACCGTCTCTATCTAAAAAAACTGCTGGAAAGGGCTCCATAAAGTAATCTCCTTTTTGGATTTTGTCATGGATTAAGAATATGGAATTTGAATTCCCAGGGTAGTAAATCTTTATTGAATTTTAATATGCTTTTAAAATTAAATTGTTTTTCTAAGTCCTCCAAGTAGAAAATTTCTTCCCCAATGGTCTCCGTTAAAGATGGATTTACCTCAATTTCAAGCTTTTTATTTTTTATATGTGGTCCCATTTTCATAATTCTTCTTAAAATTTCGTAATAGATGGTTCTTTTTGACTTAATTCTTCCTTCTCCATTACAAAGAGGGCAAGTTTCTAAGAAAGCTTCGTATAGAGAGTCTCTCTTTCGTTCTCTTGTCATTTGTAGAAGCCCAAAAGGGGAGAGGGGCAAAAGGCTATGTTTAGCCCTGTCTTTTTTTAGAGCGTTTTTAAGAGTCTCTAAAACAAGCTCGTGGTGAGCAGGATTTTCCATATCAATGAAATCAATCACTATGAGCCCTCCAATATTGCGAAGCCTCAGTTGAAAGGGAATCTCTTGAGCTGCTTCTAAGTTTATTTTCAGCACTGTTTCTTCTAATTCATTAGAGCCTATATATCTACCAGTGTTCACATCTATAGCTGTAAAAGCTTCACAGGGCTCAATTACTATAAAGCCTCCTGATTTTAACCAAACTTTCCTTGATAAAAGCTTTTTTACATCTATTTGAAACCCATGGACATAAAATATATCCTCTTTCCCTTCGTATAACTCAAGTCTTGAGAGAAACTCTGGAAAATATCTTTCTAAAAAGTTTTTTATCTTCTCGAAAAATTCTGCATTATCTACTACAATGGAGGATATTTCTTTGGTAAGAAGATCTCTTATAGTTCTAAAGGCAATATTTAATTCTTCATGAACCAAGGCAGGGGCTTTAATGGTTTTAGCTTTTTCTTTAATATCCTCCCATTGACAGAGAAGTAATTCCATTTCCTTCTTTATAGCCTCTTCTGTTGCCTCAACAGCAGCTGTTCTTATTATCCAGCCTGTATCTGCAGGTCTAAGTTTCTCCACTATCTCTTTAAGATGGGTTCTTAGTGATTCTTCTTTAATCTTTTTAGAAATCCCAATATGATGAAAATAAGGCAAATAGATAAGATAATGTCCTGGAAGGGTTATATTAGTTGAAACTCTTGCTCCCTTTTGCCCTAAGGGTTCCTTTATCACTTGAACTAAGATTTCCTTTCCTTCCTTTAAAAGACCCTGTAAATTTGTAGGTTTAAATTCTTTATCCCATTCAATTTCCCCGTGAAGGACCAAATCTTCTCCAAAGAGAAAAGCGGTTCTTTCTAAGCCTAAGTCAAGGAAGGCTGAGTTAATGCCTGGTAAAACTTTAACCACTTTGCCTTTATAAATATTGCCAACTAAACTTTTTTCTATGGGTCTTTCTACATGAAATTCAACTAAACTTTGATCTTCAATTAACCCTACTCTAATTTCAAAGGGAGTATAACTTATAAGAAGTTTTCCCATAGGTCAAATTCTATTTAAAAATTCTTTTATTAATCGCCTAAGACGAGCTTCAGCTGCCTCTGCTGACTTTACTACTTCTTCAAAAAGGATAGGTTTAAAATTGTCTGGATCATTTACATTTGCAATCACAGATATCCCCAATACTTTTAAACCTGCATGAATAGCTACAATTACTTCCGGAACAGTGGACATCCCCACTGCATCAGCACCAATCATCCTCAAAAAACGGGTTTCAGCAGGAGTTTCCAAACTTGGTCCAGGCACTGCTACATAGACTCCTTCCTTTAAATCTTCGCCAAGCTCTCTTGCGGTCTCTTTTAGTTTTTCTCTTAAGATTTTATCATAGGCTTGAGATAGGTCAGGAAATCTCTCCCCCCACTCGTCAATATTTGGTCCGCGAAGAGGGTTATCTGGTATAAGATTTATGTGGTCCTTAATAAGCATTAAGTCTCCTGATTTAAAGGAAAGATTGAGCCCACCTGCAGCGTTAGAGACTATGTAGATTTTAGGTTTAAAAAGAGTTAAAACCCTAAGAGGAAAAGTTAACTCTTTGGCAGAATAGCCTTCATAATAATGAAACCTCCCTCTTAAAAGGGCAATTTTTTTCCCAGCTAAAGTGCCTAAGATTAATTCTCCTGCATGCGTTTCAACCGTTGAAATAGGGAAATGGGGAATTTCCTTATAAGGAATCTTTAATGAAATCTCTATCTCTTCAGCTAAATTAGAAAGTCCGGTACCAAGGGTTATAATTATCTCCGGATCAAAGGGAAACCTTTCTTTTAAAAAGTTATAACTTTCAACAACTTTGTTATAATAGTGGTCCTTCACTTTCTTCTCCGAGAAAGGTGGTAAGTTTAGCTCTTCCAAGCTCATCAATCTCTAAGACTTTTACCTTCACCTTATCTCCTACCTTATAGACATTTTTCAAGTCCTTAGGAGGATTTTCCATTTTAGAAACATGCAAAAGCCCTACCTTTCCAGGAAGCACCTCTACAAAAAGACCATAGGGTTCAATTCTTGTAATTTTTCCTTCATAGATCTTATTGACCTCCACTTCTGAAATCAAACTATAGATTTCTTGTTTAGCTGCTTCCAGTGCTTCCTTGTTTGGACCAGAAATAGAAACTTTTCCTCCCTCTAAAACCCAAATAACTGTGCCTGTTTTTTCTCTTATTTCTTTTACAGTTTTTCCACCGGGTCCAATAATTAAGGAAGCTTTTTCCTCAGGAACAGTGATAATTTCTACACGGGGTGCATAAGGGGAAAGCTCCTTTCTGGGCTCTGGGATAGTTTCATACATTTTTTCAAGAATTTTAAGCCTTGCAAGTCTTGCTCTTTCTAATGCTTCTGCTAAAACTTCTTTTTTTAAGCCTTTAATTTTTATATCCATCTGAACACTTGTGATCCCATCGATAGTTCCGGCAACCTTGAAATCCATCTCCCCTAATTGATCCTCATCCCCTAATATATCTGTAAGAATAATATATCTATCTTCATAGGTGGAGAGACCCATAGCTATACCAGCTACATGTTTTTTTAAGGGAACTCCGGCGTCAAAGAGAGCTAAAGAACCGGCACAAACAGTAGCCATAGAAGAAGAGCCATTGGATTCTAAGACATTAGCTACTACTCTTATGATATAGGGGAATTCTTCTTCTGAAGGAATAAGAGGTTCTAAAGCTCTTTCCGCTAAAGCTCCATGCCCTATCTCTCTTCGCTTTGGAGGTCCCCAGGCACGGGCTTCTCCTGTGCAAAAAGGTGGAAAATTATAATGAAGCATAAATCTTTTTAAGGTCTCCCCTTCAAAAATGGTCTCCACAAGTTGGGCAGACTCACTTGACCCAAGAGTTACTGTAGCAAAAACTTGTGTTTGACCTCTTGTAAAAATAGCTGAACCATGTGGTCTCTCAAAGGGGTGTACCTCCAGAGTTAAGGGTCTAATCTCATCTGGACGCCTTCCATCAATCCTTATCCCCTCTTGAAAAAGTTTATCCTTCATCAGTTTTTGAATGAATTTTTTATAAAGAAAATTTAAATTTCCTCTTTCCTTTTCTTCAACCTCATTTTTCAGTTCCTCTAAAATTTCATCAAGAACCTTATGCCTCTCCAGTTTATCTTTTATAGAGAGTGCTTCTAAAACTTTAGATTTGCTTTTTTCTTCCAAATAATTGAGTAAAACTAAATTCTCCAAAGGGGACTTGAAAGGAATTTTTTCTTTTTTTACCTTTTGCAAGAGCTCATATTGAGCATTAATGATTGGTTTTCCTGCCTCAAGGGAAAAATAAAGGGCTTGTAAAAGGGTTTCTTCCGGTATCTCTTTTCCTCCACCTTCAACCATAATTATAGAATCTTTAGTCGCTGAAACTATTAATTCAAGCTGAGCCTTTTGCCTTTCTTCATAAGTGGGGAAAAGACAAAGTTTGTTCTCCACTAAAGCTACTCTTAACCCTGCAATAGGTGCTTCAAAGGGAACCGAAGAAATATTTAAGGCTGCAGAAGCTCCTATTAGGGCTAATACATCTGGGTCGTATTTTTCATCAGCAGAGAGTGTTAGAGCAGTAACAACTACTTCATAGGGATAGCCATCAGGAAATAAGGGACGAATGGACCTATCAATAACTCGCGAAACTAAAACTTCCCTATCCGAAGGCTTACCCTCTCTTTTAATAAATCCTCCAGGGATTTTACCCCAGGCAGAGCTTTGCTCTCTATAATCTACAGAAAGCGGAAGAAAATCAATTCCTTCTACTGGCTTTTCACTTTGACAAAGAGTAACCAAAACAGCTGTTCCCCCCTGTTTTACTACAACTGAAGCATTGGCAAATTTAGCATAATGACCTGTTTCAAGGATAATTGGATCCTTCCCTTCTGTGGGGACCTCTATCTTCTCCATCTCTCCCTCTCAAAAAAATTTTTATTTTAAGTTTAGAGGCTATGTGAAAAATTTCAAGAGCACGGGTTAACATTGTGGTTCCTATTTTAAAATGTCGCAGTTAATCCGTATTTTGAAATGTCGCATTTATGATGGTATTTTCGGGTAGCCGCAGGATTTAGCCTGCGAGGAATCTCCATAGTCCCGGTAGCCTCAAGCTTTAGTCTGCGCTTGCTCATGCACCCCCATATATGGTAGCAAAGGCAACCCTGTCCGTTCTTTTTAAGGCAAAGTTCTCATAAACACCCATTTTAGATGGCATGGGAAAAGTGTAAAAAGGATAATGTAATATTTGAAAGGAAATAACAAAGTGAGACATGACTATAGGAGTAGCGAAAAAATTATTAATGAAAAAGGTAAAAAGAGTGGTAAAGTATAGAAGATCTTTTATGAGATTTATATAACCTGAGAATTGAAAAAAGGGAGGTAATATGAATTTGCTTGAAATAAAAGATCTTTGGGTAGAGGTTGAGGGTAAGTTAGTGTTAAAGGGAATTAATCTAAACTTACCTATAGGGGAGACTCACATTATTTTTGGTAGAAATGGCTCTGGAAAGACTACTTTACTTATGACGCTGATGGGATTCCCAACTTATAAAGTTAAGGCAGGTAAAATTTTATTTAAAGGAGAAGACATTACAAGTCTTCCACCTTTTGAGAGGGCAAAAAGAGGTATTGGAATAATGTTCCAGAGACCACCCACTATAAAAGGAGTAAAATTAAAGGAACTTCTTAAGCTTTGTGGTAAAAAAGATGGGGTTAAAATAGAGGAATTAGCTCGAGCTTTCCATTTTGAAGAATTTTTGGAAAGGGAAGTTAATAAAGGCTTTTCTGGAGGAGAAATTAAGAAAAGTGAGCTATTACAATTATTTATGCAAGATCCAGATTTAGTGCTTTTAGATGAACCTGAGTCAGGCGTTGATTTAGAAAATATTCATTTAATTGGCACTATGATTAAAAAGCTTCTTCAAAAAGATTTACACTATCCAAGAAATAAAAGTGGGCTAATTATTACCCATACAGGATTTATCCTCAAATATGTCACGGCAGATAAAGGTTATGTAATTATGGATGGTGAAATTTATTGTCAAGGCAATCCCATGGAAATTTTTGAGGGCATTCAAAAATATGGTTACGAAGGATGTGAGCAGTGTTTAAGAAGGGTTGATAAATAGAAGAGGAGAGGAGGTTAAAAATGAATTTTCAAATAGATCCTAAAAAGTTCAAATCAGCAAAGGACACAAAAAGCTTAGAAGATATTTCTGCGCTTTCTTCTGAGGAAAAAGAGAGATTAAAGCTATTAGGGGTAGATGAAAGGATACCCCATGAAGGGGAATATCTTCAAGTAGATGCAAGACCTATCTTATGTAGAAAAAAAGTAGATGGTCTTGAGATTATGCCTATAAGAGAAGCTATGAAAAAGTTTAAAGACTTTGATAGGTATTACTGGAAAATACTTTCTCCTGAGAAAGATGAATTCACCAAAGCTACTGCAGAGGATTTAGATGATGGCTATTTTATAAGGGTTTTACCTAAGGTAAAGCTTACCTTTCCAGTTCAAACCTGTTTATACATACGGAGTGATGAGATAGCACAAAAGGTTCATAATATTGTCATTGTAGAGGAAGACGCTGAGCTTAATCTTTTGACTTCCTGTTCAGTCCATCCCCATATAAGTTCAGCCCTGCATATTGGTGTCTCAGAGTTTTATGTGAAAAGGAGGGGGAAAGTAACTTTTACTATGGTGCATATGTGGGGAGAAAATATTGCAGTGAGACCAAGAACAGGAATTTTAGTTGAAGAAGGAGGTATTTACATCTCAACTTATGTAAGTCTCTTTCCAGTAAAAACCATTCAAACTTCCCCTATATGTAGACTTTTAGGAGAAGGTGCCAGCGCCTCCTTTATTAGCATTATTGCAAATCATCCAGGTTCACACCTTGACATCGGGGGAGAAGTTTATTTAGAGGCTGAAAATACAAAAACGGAATTAATTTCAAGAAATGTAATTTATGGAGGAACAAATATTGCAAGGGGGAAAATAGTAGCACTTAGTCCAAAGGTAAAAGGGCATTTAGAATGTCAGGGGCTAATGTTAAGCGACGAAGGGTGGATGCAAGCTATACCAGAGCTACAAAGTAAGTTTTCTGAGGTTGAACTCACCCATGAGGCTGCAGTGGGGAAAATTGCAAGAGAGGAGGTTGAATATCTTATGGCAAGGGGTTTAACTGAAGAGGAAGCAACTTCTCTTATTGTTAAGGGCTTTCTTTCTGTGAAGATTGAAGGTTTATCTAAAGAGCTTCAAGCCCAGATTGATAAAACCCTTGAATTAGCAAAATTAGGATTTTAGAAATGAAAGAAAAGCCCTGGTTGAAAAATATTAAGCCATACCCGCCTGGAAAAACCGTAGAAGAGATAAGGAGAGAATTACAAATCACAGGTCCCTTTTATAAGCTTAATTCCAATGAAAATCCCCATGGACCCTCCTCAAGAGTAATTAAAGCTTTAGAGAAGGCTATTTATGAAGTTCATCTTTATCCTGAAGCAAGCTACCTTACTTTAAGAAGTGCCATCGCAGAAAAGTGGGGTCTAAGTCCTGAGGAAGTAATCCTTGGAAATGGCTCAAATGAGGTAATTGAATTTCTTTTTAAAGCTTATTTAAATAAAGGAGATCAAGTGATAGTAAGTAATCCCTCCTTTCTTATGTATGAAAAATTTGCTGAAATTTACGGAGTTAAGTGTAAAAAAATTCCCTTAAGAGATGATTTAAAACACGATTTAAAAAAAATTAAGAAGTCTCTTACTTCAAAGACAAAAGCTATTTTTATAGATCACCCCCATAATCCTACTGGGCAGTGTCTAACAAGGGAAGAATGGGAAGAATTCTTTGAAGGGTTGCCTTCAAATTTGCTTATCCTAATAGATGAAGCTTATGGTGAATTTATAGAAGACCCTCAAGTCCCCCTTGGGATTGAATTTTTGAAAAGAAATTATCCAGTTTTAATTACAAGGACCTTTTCCAAAGCATATGGTTTAGCTGGACTGCGCTTAGGCTATGGTCTATCTTCAAAAGAGATTATAAACACTTTAAATAAAGTTCGTCAGCCTTTTAACATAAATATTTTAGCAGTAGTAGCTGGACTTGCAGTGTTAGAAGATCTTTCCTATCAAAGAGAAAGTATTTCTATGGTTCTAAAAGGAAGAGAGTTTCTTACAAGGGAACTTTCCTCGCTTGGGTTTAAAGTTTATCCCTCTCAAGCCAATTTTATTATGGTTGACTTTGGACCTATAGTTGATAAAATATATAATAATTTAACTAAATCTGGTTTTTTTGTTAGACCTCTTAAAGCCTATGGATTTTTAACAGCTTTGCGCATAACCATTGGCACAAAAGAAGCTAATGAGAAGTTGTTAAAAATTATTAGCGAGGTTCTTTCCCCATGAACTTTAAGTATATTGTTATTATTTTTGATAAACGAAAGAATATTCTATACATGACTCCTACTTTACTTAGTCTTCTTAACTATAGTTTTCAAGAGATTTACCATAGGAATCTTCTGGATCTGCTCTATGGAGATAGTTTTGAAGAAAAAACTAAACTTTTAGCAAGCTTTCAAGAAAAATTGCCTTATGAGCTTGAAATAGATCTTTTGACTAAAGAGGGTAATCCTCTTAGGGTGCAAGGAACTCTGGATAAAATCTTTGTAAATGGAGATGAAGTATTTTTATTCTTAGGAAAAGAAATCCCACAAATTCCCTCTCTTTCTTATGTTTTTGAAAAACTTTTAAAGTCTATAGTTGAATTCAATAAAATTGTCTTTGAAACAAAATTAGAAGAAGAAATTTTTGAAAGGATATGTAAGATTTTAGTTGAGGAATTAGGATTTGTTTTTGCTTGGGTAGGAGTCCCAGATTATGAGGAAGGAGTGGTAAAACCTCTAATTTGGTATGGCTATGAGGATGGATATTTATCAAAAATAAAAATACCTTTGGATCCACAAATTAGAGAAGGGAAGGGACCAACAGCAATCTCTATAAGAGAGGGCAGAATAGTAATAAATCCTGATAGCCGAACAAATCCTTATTTTGCCCCTTTTAGGGATGAGGCTTTAAAAAGAGGTTATCTCTCCAGTGTAGCTATTCCTCTTTTAGTTACAGGTAAGGTTAAGTATGTATTAAACATCTACTCTTCCCAACCATTTTTTTTAAGAGAGGAAATTCATCCCTTTTTAAATTTTATTAAAGCTAATATGGAACATGCTTTAGAGAGAATTGAGAGGGAATTTTTTAATTACTTACTGAGTGTTGCTCTTGAAGAGTCAGATTATTTAATTTTTTTAACAAATATGAAAGGAGAAATCCAATATGTTAATTCCTATACACCCATTGTATTAGGTTATGAGGAAAGTGAAGTTCTTAATAAAAGCATCTTAACACTCTTTGAACCTGTTGATAAGGATGCCACTATAAATTGGGATGAAATTTTATCAAGAGACTTTATTTATTCAAATGTGTATTATGTAAGAAAAAAGGATGGGGAACTTTTAACTCTTCTTCTTAAAATCATACCTTTTAATTTCCAAGAAAAGAGGCGCTTTATTTTGTTCGTTGGACGAGATATAACCTTAGAAAGGGAACTTTTGGATACTCTTGGAAAAATTAGAGTTATTGATACCTTAACAGGTGCTTATAATTTATATGGGATTTCTGAAAAATTTTCAGAAATTTTTCTAAAAGAACATTTAAAGAAAGAATCACAGTTCATCTTATTTGTTAACTTAGACTTATACAACTTTACAGCTATTAACAAGTTATATGGTTTTGAAGTAGGAGAGAAGATATTAAAGGTTTTAGTAGAAAGATTAAAAGCGAGATATAAAGATAAAATATTGGTCTCCCGTGTTGCGGCAGATGAATTTTTGGTCCTTTTTTTAAATATACATAATTATGTAGAAATACCTAAAATACTTGATCACTTAATTAATCTATTAAAAGAGCCTATTGTTATTGACAATATAAAAATAACTTTAAAATACCATATAGGTATCAGTAGTTATCCTATGGATGGGGAGTGGTTTGAAGAGTTATATCGTAAAGCAAACATTGCTTTAAGTTTTGCTAAGAAAGAAAGCCCTAATACTTGCAAATTCTATAATAGTTCCATTGAAGTTTTAATTAAGAAAAATTTAGAGATAGAGAAATTAATTGAGTCTGCCTTTGAAAACAAATGGTTTAACTTTTACTTTCAGCCCTATTTCCATGCTTCAAATTTAGCCTTAGCTGGAGCAGAAGCTTTAATAAGAATTGTAAAACCAGAGGGGGAAGTGATTTCTCCTTATGTATTCATTGAAGGATTAGAGAAGTCCCCTCTTAGAAAAGAGTTTGAAGTCTGGGCAATGCGGTATATAGTGGAGTTAATAAACTCATGGAAAATTTCCATAGGAATAAATCTTTATCCTGATACCTTTATGAATCAACTCTTTTGGTTAGAAGTAAAAGGAATTCTTAAAACTCTTCAAGCACCGTTAGTAATTGAGATAACAGAAAGAGCCATAATTAAGGATCCTTCGAAAATTTTAGAGGTAGTTAAAGAGATACAAACTTTAAATCCTTTAATTAAAGTAGCTCTTGATGACTTTGGCACTGGTTATAGTAATTTTGAGTATTTATTAGAAGCACCTTTTGATTTAATAAAGATTGACCTTTCCTTTGTAAGGGTTATGGATCGAGATGAGAGAAGGAGAGGAATTGTAAAAAATATTATTGATTTAGCCCATGTTCTTGGGGTGAAAGCTTTAGCTGAGGGTGTGGAAAATGAAGAAATCGTTAACCTGTTAGATATTATGGGATGCGACTATTTGCAGGGCTATTTTTTTGATAAACCTCTACCATTAGAAGAATTTCAAAGGAAATATCTTTTAAAATAATCTTTTTCCTAATTTTTTACCCCTTTATCTAAGAGAGACATATTTTCTCTACGCAGGCAGAAGCCTGCGGCTACCAAAGAAAACAAATGGGACATTTCAAAATAGAATCCATACTCTCCCTAAATCATTGACAAATGGGTGAGATGGATTAAATTTTTAATTAATCACCTTAATTCTTAAGGGTCAGGAGCATATCTATGAAAAAAAACAAAAATATAATGTCTCCAGCTTTAGCTACTGAAGGAAAAGGTGTAAAGGTACTTTTTGCTGAATTTATAAATGAAGATTATCTTTTTGGTTATATAAGTCGTATAATTTATGGTGAGTCGGGATTGCAAAATATTTATATTCTTGAGAATAAATTTTGGGGAAGATTGTTTTTTATAAATAATAATCTTCAATTCACCTCTCGAGATGAATTTGTATACCATGAAGCTTTAGTGCATATACCCATGCAAGCTGCTAAAGAAGGGTTTATAAAAAAAGTGTTAATTTGTGGAGGAGGGGATTATGGCGCTGCAAGAGAGGTTTTGAAATATCCCCAAGTGGAAGAAGTTGTGATAGTAGATATTGACCCCCAAGTTCCTAAATTAGTGGAGGAGTATTTTCCTGAATTACTTCCTCAAGATCCAAAGGACAAGAGATTAACCCTCATTACAGAGGATGCTTATGTAGTAGTGGAAGAATATGTAAAGGAAAATAAAAAATTTGAGTTAGTTATCATAGATTCTACTGACCCAGATATAGGGGAGACAACACAAGAGTTATCTCATGCCCTCTTTGGTATAGATTTTCACGAAAAGCTCAAGAAAATTTGTCCCCAAGGCATCATTGTTCAACAATGTGGCACTCCCTTTACGATGAAAAATATATTAACAGGTGTTTATAGAATTTATAAAGAGGTTTACCCCGAGGAAGAAATTTATGTTTACAGAGCAAATGTTCCATCTTTTGGGAGTGACAATGCCTTTATTATGAGATGCCCTTTCAAAAATCCTGAAAATCCAAAGGGTATAGAGCCTGTTGATACTAAATATTATAATTTTGATATCCATCGAGCATCCTTTGCTTTGCCAAAATTTTGGAAGGAGGCTTTAGAAATATGAAAGTTTTGGGTTTATTAGGAAGTCCCCATAAAAATGGAGGAACTGCTCAATTTTTACTTGCTGCACTAAAGGCTGCTGAAAGAGAAGGTGCTCAAGTTTCTTGGTATTCACTATATGATGGGGAGATAAAACCTTGCATTGGATGTATACAAAATGAAGGGTTAGAATGTCGGTACCCCTGTATTTTTGAAGACTATGGGAAGTTTTTATTAAAAAAAATTTACGAAGCAGATGGCTTTATTTTGGCTACTCCTATTTATTGGTTTGCACCTTCAGGTGTGGTTAAAAATCTTATTGATAGAATGACTTGTATGGAAAATATGGTAGCCTTTGAAGAACCAAGTTATTTAGAAGGGAAGGTCTTTGGCGCAATTGTTGTGGGAGCTGATACTGGAGCTATTATGACAGGAGGTTATTTAATTACAACTCTAAACTCCATGGGGGCTATAATCCCACCTTGGGCAATTGCTTACTCCTATAAGAGTAAGGTTGCTATTTGGGAGAATAAGGATTTAATGAATGCCATAAATGTGGGATTACTTGTTGCTAAGACCATTGCTTTGCTTAAAGGTGAAAAAGCAAAGCTTGCTTATGTGGATGATATAGCACTTCTTGAAGAAATTAGAAAGGAGGTTTTAACTGAGCTAAATCTTACTACTAAAGGGAAATTACATGTCAGAGGATTTGGCTACCTCCGTTATTAAAGCTATTTTTGAAAGAAGAAGTATTAGAAAATATTTACCTAAAAAACCTAAGAGGGAAGAGATTTTAAAAATAATTGAAGCAGGTATATGGGCACCTTCAGGGCATAATAATCAACCTTGGAGATTTGTGATAATTTGGTCTGAAGAGATAAAGGAAAGACTATCAAAGTTAACTATCTATTCTCAGTTGGTTAAAAGAGCTCCGGTGTTAATTGGTGTGTTTTTGGATAAAAAAGCTATGTATCATCAAATAAAAGATCATCAATCAGCAGGTGCCTGTATACAAAATATTATGTTAGCAGCTTATAGTTTAGGTCTTGGAACTTGTTGGTTGGGAGAAATTTTAAACAAGGAAACTGAAGTAAAAGAGACTTTGGGCTTACCCGTAGAGGAATATGAAATGTGTGCCCTATTAGTTGTGGGTTATCCTGATGATAAAAGTAAGAGAGCTGGAAGGAATCCCCTTTCCTCTTTTATTCTAAAAGAAATTTAGTAAAGTTTATTTTAAGGATTAAAACCGAACAAAAATGAAGGAGGTTGGTTTTATGGTCAGATTTAAATTTGGTTTGTTAATTATGGTTGGCATGTTTGTGCTTTTTTCCTGTAAAGGGGGTATTTCGGAGATAGGGAAATCAAATTGTCCCAAGGTTGAAGACTTTCAAAAAGTTTTAGACACTCTGCAGAAGGGTATTTCCTTAGAGAAGATAGAAAAAACTCCTGTATCCGGTCTCTGTGAAGTAGTGATAAAGTTATCAGATATTGATAGAGCCATTATTTATACCGATTCAACAGGCAAATTCCTCATAAGCGGGAATATTATTGAAATTGGAACTAAGAAAAATTTAACCTCAGATCGGCTTGCCCTTTTGAATAAGAGAATTCTTAATGCAGAGCAAATGAAAGAATTAGAAAAAGTGGTAGCCTTTACCTGGGGAAAGGCGGAAAAATATGTTTATCTTATTACTGACCCTGATTGTCCCTTCTGTAAACAGGCTGAAAGCATATTAGAAGATTTGGTTAGTAAAGGCTTAATTTCAGTGAGGGTTATTCTTTTCCCCTTAGAGCAAATTCATCCGCAAGCTAAAGAAAAATCTATATCCATTCTTTGTGATAACAAAGGATATGAAGGGTTAAAAAGTGGATATTTAAGTAAAAACCAATGTGAAAAAGGAAAGGCAAAAGTTGAGGAGAGTATAAATGTTGCTCAAAAGATTAAGGTAAGAGGGACGCCTACTTTTATCTTTCCTGATGGAGAAATGAAAAGTGGTGTCCTTCCTGCAGAAGCAATCCTGAGTAAATTAGGTATAAAATAAAATATGGTATCTCTTAAAGAATGGAAATACTTATTTAATTTAGTAAGAGAGGTTTTAAAAAGAGCTTTTGAAAAAAAGCCATTAATAAATTTGCCACCTTCAAGAGATGAATACCCTCATCTTTATGAGAAAAGAGGGGTATTTGTAACGCTTTTAAAAAAAGGAGCTCTTAGAGGATGTATGGGAAGCTTGTTTCCTGAACATCCACTTTATGAAGAAATAGTAGAAGTAGCTTTGAATTCTGCTTTTAAAGACCCCCGTTTCCCACCTTTAGAAGAAAAGGAACTTAGCGAGGTAGAAATTGAGATTTCACTTCTTACACCCATGAAAAGAGCAAAACCAGAGGATATAGAAGTGGGCAAACATGGGATATATATTAAAAAGGGATTTTATAGAGGTATATTATTGCCACAAGTAGCAGTTGAATATAACTGGGATAAAGAGACTTTTTTAAAACATACCTGTCTTAAGGCAGGGCTACCAGAAGATTGTTATTTAGACCCTGAGGTTGAAATTTACATTTTTACAGCAGAAATTTTCAGAGAAAGAGATTTAATGTAGCCCAAACCTTTAGGTTGCGCATTTTTTATTCCCTCGCAGGCTAATGCCTGCGGCTACCAGGGAAACAAAATTTTATAAGGGTGTATGGATATACGCCCTAAATCTTTTGTAGGGGCGATTTTTGAGTCGCCCAGAATTCTTTATACGCAAGCTTTATCCTTGCACTTTTCCAGGACAAAAACCCATGGCTACAGGAAATCTTAGAGGTGAAATTTTAAAATAGTATTTATATTTCTTTTTTTTATGTTATGATTTTAACAAACCCTACAGAAATTCTAAGAAAAATTATTATTTTTAAAAATTATGAGATGGCAAGAAAAGTGGGAAAATTTAGAGCAGGCACGAAAATTTTTGAAACTACCAAAAATTACCACGCGAAAAGAAATAGTGGAACGATATCATGAATTAGCAAAGTTATACCATCCTGATAGAGGGGGTAGTGAGGAAAAAATGAAAGCCTTGAACGAAGCTTATAAATTATTAATAGAATATTGTGATAACTATAGGATTGATTTAAACCATAGGGACAACACTGTTGATCCTGCAGATTTTTGGTTTCAACATTTTGGGGAAGATCCTATTTGGGCTCAAGCCCAATCAAAAGATGATTTAAAAAAGTAAAGGAGTTAGAAGATGTTAATTGTTCAAAAGTATGGAGGAACCTCAGTTGCTAATTTAGAGAGAATTAGAAAGGTTGCAGAGAGGGTATCTTCTTATAAGAGAGGCGGACACGATTTAGTAGTAGTAGTTTCAGCTATGGCAGGGGAGACAGATAAATTGATAAAATTAGCCAAGGAGATAACTCCAAATCCACCTCTTAGAGAGTTAGATATGTTAGTCTCCACTGGTGAGCAAGTAACCTCTTCCTTATTAGCAATAACTCTTCATAGCATGGGATATAAAGCCATTGCACTTTTGGGGTATCAAGTTCCTATTTATACTACACCTCTTTTTACTAAGGCACGCATCTTAGATATAAAGATAGAGAAAATTAAAAAGGAGTTATCTGAGGGTAAAATTGTTATCGTGGCTGGGTTCCAGGGGACAACGGAGGAGGGAGATATTACTACCCTTGGAAGAGGAGGTTCTGATACCACAGCAGTGGCTTTGGCAGCAGCCCTTAAGGCAGATCTCTGCGAAATTTATACAGATGTTGAGGGTGTATATACAGCTGATCCAAGGATAGTTCCTAATGCCAGGAAGCTAAAGAAGATCTCTTATGAAGAGATGTTAGAGATGGCAAGCGCAGGAGCCAAGGTGTTAGAAATGAGGTCTGTTGAGTTAGCTATGGTTTATAAAGTACCTTTAGTTGTGCGATCAAGTTTTAATTATAATGAAGGAACCCTTATTACTGAGGAGGATGAAGAGATGGAAAAGGTTTTAGTCTCAGGTGTGACTTATAACAGAAATGAAGCTCGTATAAGCATTTATGGAGTGCCTGATAAACCAGGAGTTGCAGCTAAAATTTTTGGTCCCATAGGGGATGCTGGTATTGTAGTAGATATGATTATTCAGACAGGAAGACCTGATGGTAAGGCTGACCTCACTTTTACTGTGCCGCGGAGTGATTTTAAACAAACCTTAGATATTATCAAAGGAATTTGTCAAGAGTTAGGAGTAGAAAGAATTGAAGGGGATGAAAAGATTGCCAAAGTATCTATCGTTGGTGCAGGAATGAGAACTCATTCAGGAGTGGCTACAAAAATGTTTGAAACCTTAGCCAAACATGGAATAAACATTATGATGATTTCCACCAGTGAAATCAAAATTTCCTGTGTAATAGAAGAGAAGTATACCGAATTAGCAGTTAGAGCCCTTCACGAGGCTTTTAATTTAGAAGGTGAGGGAAAAGAGGAAAAATGAGGAAGATTGAAATTTATGATACTACCCTAAGGGATGGTTCTCAAGCGGAAGAAGTTAATTTTTCCTTAGAGGATAAAATTCGTATTGCCCTTAAACTGGATGAATTAAAAATTGATTACATAGAAGGGGGATGGCCTGGCTCCAATCCAAAGGATGCCCAATTTTTTAAAGAAATAAAAGAATATGCTTTAAAGCATGCTCAAATAACTGCTTTTGGTAGCACCTTTCATCCTAAGAAAAATCCCGAGACAGATGAAATTTTTCAGAGTCTTCTACAAGCAAAAACTAATGTGGTAACCATATTCGGAAAAACCTGGACCATACATGTAAAAGAAGCCCTAAAGACTACTTTAGAACATAATCTACAAATAATTGAAGAATCTATTAGATACCTTAAAAATAGGGTGGAGAAAGTTTTTTATGATGCAGAACATTTTTTTGATGGTTTTAAAGAGGACCCAACTTATGCCATTGAAACCCTAAAAAGGGCTTATAGGGCTGGAGCAGATTGTTTAGTCCTTTGTGATACTAATGGTGGAACACTGCCACATGAGATCGCTGAAATTATGCAAAAAGTTAGAGATGAATTAGGGAAAGAGGTGCCCTTAGGCATACATGCTCATAACGATTCTGAGTGTGCAGTGGCAAATTCCCTTGCTGCGGTGCTCTTAGGTGCCAATCATGTCCAAGGAACTATAAATGGAATTGGAGAAAGATGTGGTAATGCTAATCTTTGTTCTATTATACCTAATTTAATTCTTAAAATGGGATATAAAGTATCTGCAGAGGAGAGGTTATATAAGCTTACAGAGGTTTCCCGCTATGTTTTTGAGATAGCAAACCTTCCTCATCCTTCACGCCTTCCTTATGTGGGAAGGTCAGCCTTTGCCCATAAAGGGGGAGTGCATGTATCAGCTGTCCTCAAGGCACCAAGGACCTATGAGCATATAGATCCTTCCTTAGTGGGTAATATAAGAAGGGTATTAGTTTCTGAGCTTTCTGGTAGGAGTAATATTATATATAAAGCTAAGGAATTGGGGATAGAGCTTGATTCAGAGAGTGCTTTAGTGAATAAGATTGTAGAAGAAATAAAAAAACTTGAAGCTGAGGGATATGAATTTGAAGCAGCAGAAGCCTCCTTAGAGCTTTTAATTTACAAACTTATGGGTGAACCTAAGCAATATTTTGAGTTGTTAAGTTATAAGGTTTTTGATCAAAAACAGCAAAAAGATAGTTCACAGGCAGAGGCAACGGTACTGGTTAGAGTACCTCCTGGTGTAGGAGAGGTGGAACATACAGCAGCCCTTGGAAATGGTCCAGTAAATGCTTTAGATAATGCTTTGCGAAAAGCCTTAGAGAGGTTCTATCCCTCTATTAAAGAAATGGAACTTGAGGATTATAAGGTTAGAGTATTACCGGGCTTACCTGGAACTTCGTCCAAAGTAAGAGTATTTATACTCTCTAAGTCCAAGGGGTATAAGTGGGGTACAGTAGGAGTTTCAACAGATATCTTAGAGGCAAGTTGTCAAGCCTTAGTAGATTCCTATACTTATAAACTTTTTTTAGATAAAAAGAGAAAGGGGTAGCTATGCCAATAAGATTTTCCTTTGCAGGCAAGGGAGGGACTGGAAAAAGCACGCTTTCAGCACTTTTAGTAAATTTTCTTTTAGATAAAGGAATGAAGCCAATTTTAGCGGTAGATGCAGACCCTAATGCTAATTTAAACGAACTTTTGGGAGAAGAGGTACATATAACTCTTGGTGAAATAAAAGAGGAGTTGAGAAAAAGTGTTCCTGATAGTATGGCACGATATGATTATGTGGAGATGCGACTACATCAAGCTATAATTGAGGGAAGAGGTTATGACCTTATAGTTATGGGACAGCCTGAAGGCCCTGGATGTTATTGTGCCGCCCATTCTTTTCTTTCTCAAGCCATAGAGAAACTTATGCAATCTTATAATTATTTAGTTATTGACAATGAAGCAGGCATGGAACATTTGTCAAGACTAAATCTTCTTGAGATGGAACATCTTATTATAGTTTCTGATGCTTCTCATAGAGGGATTATGACCGTAGGAAGAATTGCAGAGCTGATTAGAAGTCTTAATATAAAAGTTGCCCATTCCTGGATGATAGTAAATCGCTGTCCAGAAAATTTACCCGAGGAATTAAAAAACTATGCTAAAGAAATTGCTGAGAAGTATCAATTAAGTATACTTGCCCTTTTGCCAGAAGATAGTTTTGTTCTTCAAGCAGAGGCTAAAAAAATTCCTGTCTTTCATTGGGAGAACTCTAAGTTAAAAGAAAGTGCTTATAAAAATTTTGAAGCCCTAATACAAGTATGAAATTGCGTCTGTATAACACCCTTTCAGGTCAAGTAGAAATTTTTGAGCCATTAAATCCACCTAAGATAACTATGTATGTATGTGGAATTACTGCCTATGATTCTTCTCATTTAGGACATGCAAGGAGTGCGGTAATTTTTGATGTCCTTTATAGAGTGCTTGATAGCTTGGGTTATGAGGTTATCTATGTGAGAAATATTACAGATATTGACGATAAGATCATTAATCGGGCTAATAAAGAAGGTATTTATTGGAAAGACTTAACAGAAAAATATACCCTTGAGTATCAGGAAGAGATGGAAAAGTTAAAGGTTAAAAAACCAACTTATGAGCCCAAGGCAAGCGAGCATATTTCTGAAATGCTTGGATTAATTCAAAGGCTTATAGATAATGGTTTTGCTTATGTTAGTGAGGGAGATGTTTATTTTTCCGTAGAGAAGTTTCCCTCCTATGGAAAACTCTCTAAAAGAAGGCTTGAGGATCTACTTACAGGAGTTAGAATTGATCCATCTGAAAAAAAAAGGAATCCCTTAGATTTTGCTCTATGGAAAGGTGCTAAACCCTTTGAACCTTATTGGGAAAGTCCTTGGGGTAAAGGTAGACCTGGTTGGCATATTGAATGCTCTGCTATGAGCTTGAAATACTTAGGAGAAACTATTGATATTCACGGTGGAGGTTTAGACCTTATTTTCCCCCACCATGAAAATGAAATTGCTCAGAGTGAGGCTGCCACCGGTAAGCCCTTTGTTAGGTTTTTTGTGCATCATGGTTTAATTACAGTAAATGGTGAAAAAATGTCTAAAAGTTTAGGAAATTTCGTTACAACCTCTTATCTTCTTGAACAATATCATCCTGAAGTTATAAGAGCTTTTTTACTTTCAAAACATTATCGCTCACCCTTAGACTATTCCGAAAATAGCATTAGGGAAATGGAAAAGGCAATTTACAAGTTTTATGAAACCCTCTACTGGATTAAAAGAGCTAAAGCTAAGACTGAAAAAGGACACCCTGAGCGTATTCAGATGTTAACGGAATTATTAAATAAATTTAAGGAAAACTTTCTCTCTTCCCTTTTAGAAGACCTAAATACTGCGCAAGCTATAGGACATTTATTTAGCCTGGAAGGTGAACTATATAACTATATCAACAAATATAAAGATTTAGGTCAAGAAGAGGTAAGGTTGTTAAATGAAATGAGGGAAAACCTCCAAAATTATGCTGGAAAATATTTAGGGATAGCAGAAACAGATCCTGATGAGTTTTTTGAGGGTGAAAGAAAAAGAAAATTAAAACTGAAAGGTATAGAAATGAAGGAGATTGAAAATCTAATTAAAGAGAGATTTAAAGCAAGAATTGAGAAAAATTTTATTTTAGCTGATGAGATAAGGGAAAAGCTAACTTCCTTGGGTATTAGATTAAAGGATACAAAAGAGGAAACCTTTTGGTTTGTTGAATGATTTGGTTTGATTATTTATGTCTTGGTTTTATCTTTTATTTTGTCATAAGAGGTTTTCTTACAGGTTTTTTTAAAAGTTTCTTTTCCCTGCTTGGAATGCTTTTCGCTTTCCTCTATTCAGGTTGGCTTTCCTTAAAATTAAAACCTATCATAGCTACTTTTATACATCATCCTAAAGCTCTCCTTTTAATTAGTTTTTTTCTGGCTTTTCTTTTAATTTATTTAACCTTTGTATTATTTGGCTTTCTTTTGATGTTATTTCTTAAAATGATGCATCTCACCTTTGGAGATAGGCTCTTAGGAGCTATTTTAGGTTTAATTAAAGGAGTACTTTTTACTACTTTTCTATACTTTTTAATTGTTATTCCCTTTCCCCCTGCCAAACAATCTTTAGATAAGTCTTTGACTTATCCTGTAGCGTTTCATACAACACAGGTTCTAAAAAGATTTATCCCTCAAAGCTGGAAAGATTTTATAGTCAAATCTCGGAAGTATTATGAAATTCCAAAGATGTTTTTAGAGTAATTTATAGAATACCTTTGGTAGATAGGATCTCTTCTTCAAAAGGTGTGATTGCCCTTTTAAAGGCGTAGGCAAAGGCTTTAAATACGCTTTCTGCTATGTGATGGGCATTTTTTCCATAAAGGTTTCTTAGATGAAGAGTAAAAAGTGCATTATTTACTAAGGCTTTGAAAAACTCTTCAATAAGCTCTGCGTCAAAGGACCCGATTTTTTCTACAGGAAATTTTACTTCGTAGTGTAGAAAAGGTCTTTTAGCAAGGTCAATAACTGCTTGAGAGAGAGCCTCTTCCATAGGGATAAAAGCTTCACCATACCGAGCAATTCTAATTCTATCTTCTAAAGCTTCATCCATAGCCATCCCTAAGGTGATTCCTATATCTTCCACTAAATGGTGATAATCTACTTCTATATCACCCTCTGCTCGTAATTCAAAAAAAATACCTGAATGAAAGCTAAAAAGTTCAAGCATATGGTCTAAAAATCCAATTCCTGTAGCAATCTTACTTTTTTCTAATATATCTCCCCTTAAATCTAAAATTATGGAAATATCTGTTTCTCTTGTAACC
>JBKBTC010000103.1:0-3424 GCA_046291435.1 Caldimicrobium sp.
ATCCTTTAAAGCCTTTTCTACAATTTCTTCAATGGTTTTCTTATTAGTAACTCCATTAATTCTTAGACCATAGGCTACATTTTCAAAGATTGATTAAGGAAAGGGATTAGGGATATAGGTCGTGCATTCTATTAAAACAGCGCAAAAGAGTACTTTTTCCACAGCCTGACGGACCTATTATGGCTGTAATTTTTTTCTTATGTATAGGCAAGCTTATATTTTTTAGGGCAAGAAAATTTCCATAATAAAAATTTAGATTTTCCACTTTAGTTTAGTGGTATCTTCCATTAGAGCTATCCCCTCCTTTTTACCAATGGTATTTTCGCCTAACTTTATACCTCACATAATAACTTATTGAATTGAGTAGCAGGCTTAGAACAAGGAGAATAAAACCAGCTGCAGCAGCATTTTTATGAAAAGCCTCTTGTGGTCTTGATACCCAATTAAACATTTGGATGGGCAATACGGTAAATGGAGACTTAAGCATGCCAATGAAATCTTCCCAAGGAGGTGGTGGTAAAAAAGCAATAAAAGTTAAAGCCCCTATTGTAAGAAGGGGAGCAGTCTCTCCAATAGCACGAGCAGTTGCTATAATTACACCTGTTAGGATTCCGCCGATTGAGTATGGAAGTAAGTGATGGAAAACTAATTCATAGTGAGTACATCCTAAGGCATAAGAACCCTCTCTTATAGCTCTTGGAATTCTTCGTAGTGATTCCCTTGTAGCTACAACGATTACAGGTAGCATAAGTAATCCTAAGGTTAGTCCAGCGGTTAAAATACTCTCACCGAAGTTAAATCTATAGACAAAAATTCCTAAGGCTAAAAGACCATAAACGATAGAGGGCACTGCTGAGAGATTTGTTATGTTTGCTTCAATGATTTTAGCAAGTTTTCCCTTAACTCCAAATTCTTCCAAATATATTCCCGTTGGCACTCCAAAGAAGATAGACCAAAATACCGCACCTATTATGACATACAAGGTGCCAACCCAGGAAGAAAGAATTCCAGCCTCCTCTGGAAAACGAGAAGGATATGATGTATAAAACTTTATGTCAAAAATTCGATGCATACCATCTATAAAAAGTTTTAATGTGATAGAGAAAAGGAATGTCATCGCTAAAAACACTGATAGTATTCCTAAGGCGATAAAAATTTTCTCCCATTTTTTATAGCCCATCTCTTAATACCTCTCTATCTTTGATTTGACATAAATGGCGAAGAAGTTAAAAAATAGAGTTATGATAAACAGTATAAATCCAGCAGCAAAAATAGATAAATATTCGAAGGAGAGATAGGGTAAATCTCCCAGGGCAACTTGGACGATATAACCAGTGATTGTCTGTACAGGTTCTAAGGGATTTAATGTCAAGTTAGGATACATTCCAGCAGCAACGGCTACAACCATAGTTTCTCCTATAGCTCTTGAAGTACCAAGCAGATAGGAGGATAAGATACCAGATCGTGCTGCAGGAACGACGACAAAAAAGGCGGTTCTTATTTTGGATGCGCCAAGAGCGTAGGAAGCTTCTCTTAAATATTGAGGAACACCTCTTAGTGAATCTTCAATCATTGAGGCTGTGAAAGGTAAAATCATTATACCTAACACAATTCCAGGAGATAGAGCATTCATCCCTTGAAGCTCAAGGTTGAAAAACTTAAAAATCCACTGCAAAAGGGGTGTTACACCCAAAAGGGCAAAATAGCCATAAACTACTGTAGGAACTGCTTCTAAGAAATCTAACCAGGGCTTTATACTTTCTCTAACTTTCCAAGGGGCAAATTCACTTAAATAAACCGCTATAATTAATCCCAAAAAGATAGAAACAAGCATAGAAATACCTGCGATTAGAAATGTTCCAGCAAGAAGAGGCCAGATCCCTATTTTTTTTATTTCAAAGGTTGGGGTCCATTCTTTTTCAGTAAAAAATCTTATTAGGGAGGTGGGGAAACCACCCCCCTCAGGATGAGTAAAAAATCTTATCGTGTCTTCAACCAAAACAACAACTATCCCTATGGTTACTAAAATAGAGCAGAAACTTGTCGCGATTAAAAAGAAGCGAAAAAGAAGATCAAGCTTCTTTTTGGTTTCAATCTTCATTTATCCGCCTCTAATGTTTCGCTTCTCTTTTTAAGAGTTCTTCTACTGTCAAGCCAACCTCTGGTTCACCTCCAAAAACAGTTCCCTTTTCTCTTTTTTCAAAGCGTTTTCTGGCTAACTCATAAGCTTTATCAGGTAAGGGAATGTAACCCACTTGTTTAGAAATCTTAGCGGCATTTTTGAGATAAAATTCTACGAATTCTTTAACCTCAGGTCTTTCAGCAGCTTTGTTATTTACATATATAAAAAGAGGTCTTGAAAGAGGTTGATACTCTCCAGATTTTACGGTTTGTAGAGAGGGTTCCACACATTTTCCAGTTTTAGGATTTTTAATAGCAATTGCCTTAATCTTACCCTTATTTTCTTCCACATAAGACAAACCAAAGTAGCAGAGAGCTCCTTTTTCTCTTTACGCAAATTGGACCAAGACATTATCATCTTCAGAGGCTAAGTAATCTCCTCTCTGAGATTTTGCTTTTCCAACGATAGCCTCAGTAAAATAATCAAAGGTTCCAGAATCAGACCCAGCACCACAAAGCTTTATTTCTACTTTAGGCCACTTGGGGTCCAAATCGGACCAGTAAAACTTCTTCCCCTGAGATTCTGGTTTCCAAATTTCCTTCAATTGCTCCACTGTCATACAGGTAGCCCAATTGATATTTGGATTCACAACAACAGATAGAGTCCATCATAGGCAACAGGTATTCTATATATTCAATGCCATTTTTTTACACTCCTCCATTTCTTTTTTTAAGAGAGGTCTTGAGGCATCGCTTATATCTTTTTCACCTCTACAAAATTTTTAAACCCACCTCCTGTGCCAGAAATCCCAACGGTAACTTTAACTGCTCCTTTTTTTAATTTCTGAAATTCTTCAGCTACACCTTCGGTAATGGGATAAACCGTTGAAGACCCATCTATCTTAATGATAGAAGAAGAAGACCCTTGAGAAACAGCTTCTAAAAACCCAAGCCCCGCCAATAACGCTGAAATCTTAAACTTTTTTCTCTGTATAAGCCACCTCCTCTGGTTCTTTATAAAATATGTGGTGAGATCTTTAAATTTAAAAGAATATTAAAGAAAGGTAAAAGGAATGTTAAAAGCGTGAATTATTTATTTTTTAGGATGTTGAGAAGCCAATAATTAATTGAAAATTTTATAAGGGCTTCAAGGGCTTTCCAGTATGAAAATGTTAAATTCAAGTAGCTAAATTAACAACCTTCAACTTTTTTCTTCTTTGGGGCAGCCGTCTTTCCTCAAAATAAAATCTCTTCGAAATAAATTTAACTATACCCATTTTTACACCCCCTTAAATTTTTTTTC
>JBKBTC010000104.1:0-3422 GCA_046291435.1 Caldimicrobium sp.
CGCAAGAATTGGTTACCCAGAGAGGCTACCTGGGCTTACAGAAGAGGTTTACCATCCGCAATTCGCCACAGCTGTGGGTATGTTAATCTATGCTTATAATAATTTAGTTTCTGGCATAGAAAAAGCTCCAAAGAAAAAAGGGGTTATAGAGAAAATAAAGGAACTTTTAAAAATATAATAAGGGGGCTAACGATGAGTTTACCATTTGACCTTCTTTATCAAGAAGAAATTAAGGTTCAGCCTAATATTAAGGTAATAGGAGTAGGAGGTGCTGGAGGAAATGCCATAGCACATATGATTAGAAAGGGGCTTGTAGGTGTAGATTTTATCGTGGCAAATACGGACTATAAGGCTCTCTCTTTAAATCCAGCTCCTATTAAGCTTCAGTTGGGAAAAAATCTAACGAAGGGTTTAGGTGCTGGAGGTAAACCAGAAATTGGTAAAAAGGCAGCTGAAGAATCAGAAAGGGATATAAGAGAGATTTTAAAAGATGCGGATATGGTTTTTTTAGCAGCAGGTATGGGAGGAGGGACTGGCACTGGGGCAAGTCCAGTTATCGCAAGTATTTGTAAAGAAATGGGGATTTTGACTGTAGGTGTGGTCACCAAACCTTTCACCTTTGAGGGGAAAATAAGAGCAAAACAAGCAGAAGAAGGTATTGAAGAACTTAAAAAATTTGTAGATACTTTAATCACGATACCTAATGATAAATTAATCTTGCTTGGAGCCCCGACAGAAAAACTTTATGAAATGTTTAAAAGAGCAGATGATGTATTATATTATGCAGTTAGAGGGATTTCAGATTTAATTTTATCTCCTGGATATATTAATCTTGACTTTGCTGATGTAAAGGCGGTTATGATGGAATCTGGAGGAATAGCTTTAATGGGTATGGGTGAGGCAAGAGGTGAAGAAAGAGCAGAACTTGCAACACAAATGGCAATTTCAAGCCCCCTCTTAGAAGACCTCTCCATCAACGGAGCAAAAGGGCTTTTATTAAATATAAGCGTGCATCCAGAGACTTTAACCCTTCAAGAAACTCAATATATCACTGCAACTATATCCAAGGAACTTCATCCAGAAGCGCGAGTTTACTTTGGAGTTGTTTTTGATGAGTCCTTAGATGATACTTTAAGGATAACTCTTATTGCGACAGGACTTGAAAGAGAAAAAAAGATCTCCCATGAGGGCGAAAAGGTCATATCTTTACAAGAAAAAGCCAAAAAACAAGAAACCCTTAAAAAAATTGAATGGGAAGAATGGTTAAAAGATGATTTAATAGAGATACCTACTATTCTCAGAAAAAGCGCTGATTAACGAAAAAGGGGGTGGGCTTAAGGGTGAAGGAAATAGCTACTTTTGAAGATCCTGTAAAAAAACAACCTTTAAAATTAGCCCTTTTTAAAATAGAAGAAATTGATGCACCTCCTTTTCAACGAGATATCTCTGAGAGCCTTAAAAAACACTTAGAGATGGCTATTGAAAAACTTGGATTTTTAACCCCTATAGTGGTTGTCCCTAAGGGTGGAAGGTATTATGTAGTTGATGGAAGACACCGTTTAGAGGCTATGAGAGAACTTGGTGCGCGAGAAATTTTGGCTGTTGTTGTGGATGAAAGCCTCTATCACTACATCCTCGAATTTAATACAGAAAAACCACCTAATGTAAAAGAAAAAGCCAAACAAGCGTATCGCCTGTATATGGATTTTATAAAGGAAGATGAAACTCTTATAGAAGAAGACCTTTTTGTTTATTTTAAAGAACCTATGCTTATTACCTTTGGTTTTGCTATTGAAGAGTTAGATAGCAAGTTTCCAGCGAGTTTTTATGAAAGTTTTGTTTCAAAAATAGATGAGTTTTTAAAATTACCTTTAAAAGAGGCAGTAGATGAGCGAAGAAAAAGGGCACATAGATTAATTGAGTTAAATAAAATTGTAAATGAAAAATATGCAGAATTTGGCTGGGAAAATGCTTTACTTAAAGGAGAAATAGTAAGAAAAGCAGTCCAGAAAGCCTTTGGCATAAGAGCAAGAACTATTGATGAAGAATTTTATTCCGCTATTGAAAAAGTTAAAGAAGCTTGTATGGAGCTTTCTGCAAGCGATTTTGGTGAGATAGTGGAGTAATATTATGAGGAGTGAAGAGATGACACCAGATTATAAACCAATACTACGCCGAATAGATGTGATTCCTGGGGAATATCAGGGAAAACCAGTCATTTTCTTGAGAGATCCCGTAGGGTTTGTAGATGAGGCTATAGCCTTTCCTCAAAATATTTTAATTTTTTTGAGCCTTATGGATGGGGAACACGACCTCAGAGACCTTCAAGCAGAAGCTATGAAAAGATTCGGGGAGTTAATCCCCCTTGAAGAAATTATTCAGTTGGTAAAGTTCTTAGATGAAAAAGGATATCTTTGGAGTGAAAATTTTGAAAAGATTAAGGAGAGGGCTTATGAAAAATGGTTTAACCAAAGACTTCGTTTAATGGCTCATGCTGGTATCTGCTATCCTTTAGAAAAAGAATCTGCCAAAGCATTTATAGACTCTATATTAAATTTATCTTCTGCAAATTCCTCAGAGGTTCCAAAAATTTTAATAGTTCCCCATTTAGACCTAAGAAGTGGTGCTAAAGCTTATGCAGAAGGTTACAGAAGATTTAAAGTGCCTTCAGGTGGGCGAGTGATAATCTTGGGGGTGGGTCATCATTTGGATTATCCCTATTCCCTTTTAACTAAAGATATAGCAACCCCTTTTGGTATATTAAGAAATGACCGTGGAGGCTTGCTTTATCTTGCCAATGCCAAAAAAATTGAACTTTTTCCTGATCACATTGCCCATAAGTTAGAGCATTCCATTGAATTTCAAGCCCTCTTTTTAGGTGGGCTTAAGGGTGAAGAAATAGTGGTGCTGCCCTTTTTAATAGGCTCTCACATGGTCCTTTTTTCCAATAAAAGTTTGGTGGAATCTTTAGCTTTAGCCCTGGCAGAATTAATAGATGAAAAAACCTTTATAGTGTTAGGAATAGATTTTTGTCATAAAGGGCTAAGATATGGAGACCCTTTTCCTGTCGAGGAGCCTTTGGTTAGAGAAATTTTAGACATAGATAAAACAATGATAGATTTAGCTTTTAAGGGAGAGAGTTCAGCCTTGGAACACTTTATTTTACAAAAGGAAGAGATGAAAATTTGTGGTGCAGGTCCTCTTTATCTTTTATCCCTTATACTTCAAAAATTAACTTTATCAGGAAAGGGAGAAATTTTTTATCAAGAAGTTGTACCTTTTGGAGAGGGCTCAGCAGTTAGTGTAGCGTCAGCGGGTTTTTTTTCCAAAACCTGAAGTAGGTCTTCAAAGGAAAAGGGTTTAATGAGTACTTCTTTAAATCCTAAGGATTTTGCATCAAGGTTTTCTCTTTTATAAGCATA
>JBKBTC010000105.1:0-3314 GCA_046291435.1 Caldimicrobium sp.
TATAGTAGAATAAAGGGGCAGGCAATGGCTAAAAAAGGTGAAGCAAGGATTACTATACATCTGCAATGTACAGAGTGTAAAAGGATAAATTATACGAGCAGTAAAAATAGGAGGAACACTCCTGATAGGTTAGAATTGAAAAAATATTGCCCCTGGGATAGAAGGCATACTCTTCACAGGGAGGTAAAGAAATAAACTAGGGCAGTAGCTCAACTTGGCAGAGCATCGGACTCCAAATCCGAAGGCTGGGGGTTCAAGTCCCTCCTGCCCTGTTTTAAAATAAACAGGTTAGTATAGAAAGGAGGCTCTCTAAAAATAGATTATGGGCACGAGAGGAGAAGCAAAAAAAGTTAATGTAAGTTCAGGAGTAAGTCTGGTAAATAGAGTTATTACTTTTTTAAAGGAAGTAAAGCTTGAAGCTAAGAAAATTACTTGGGCTCAGAGAAAGCAAGTTTTTATGACGAGCTTGATGGTAATACTATTGAGTCTTTTTATTGGAGCTTATTTAGGGTTGTTAGATATTATTTATAATTTTATAATTGGGATATTGGTGAAATAGATGGCAAAGAACTGGTATGCTATTCAGGTTTGGGCAGGAAAAGAGGAAGAGGTAAAGGAAAAATTTATGCAGTATCTTGAAGAAAATAAGATTAGTGATAAGGTAGAAAAAATTTTTGTACCTCCGCCTAAAAAAATTGAGATAGTTTTTTCTCCAGAAAAGCAAGTAGAGGGAGTATTTTATTCTGGATATTTTTTGGTTTATGGTGAGATAGAAGAAAATATGAAAGGCGATATTAAAGCCATTGAAGGAGTACTTGAAGTTGTTGGTGGAGATAAAGTATACTTTTTTAGGACAGAAGAGGTTGAAAAGTTGATGCAGCAATTTGTAGTGGAGGAAATAAAGCCTAAGCCAAGATATCAGTTTATGCCTGGTGATAAAGTAAAAATTATAGAAGGACCCTTTGCTAATTTTATTGGAGTAGTAGATGAAGTGAAAGCAGATAAGGGGAAGGTGAGGGTTTTAGTAAGTATATTTGGGAGAGAAACGCCCGTAGATATAGATTTTACTAATTTACAGAAGATTTAGAAGGAAAGGAGGTTTAATATAAATGGCAAAAAAAGTAATAGCTCAAGTAAAGTTGCAATTACCAGCAGCTCAAGCAACCCCTGCACCACCTGTTGGACCAGCACTGGGACAGCATGGTGTAAATATAATGGAATTTGTAAAGGCTTTTAATGAGAAAACGCGTGGGCAAGAGGGATACATAATACCTGTAGTCATTACCATATATGCAGATAGATCTTTTACTTTTGAGCTAAAAACACCACCTGCTTCAGTATTACTAAAAAAAGCTGCTGGAATTGAAACTGGAGCACATAATCCTAAAAAAGAGATTGTAGGTAAGGTGACAAGGAAGCAGATTGAGGAAATAGCCAAGATGAAGATGGTAGATATGACTGCAGCCTCTTTAGAGGCAGCTATGAAGACTATAGAAGGTACTGCAAGGTCTATGGGCATTGAAATCGTTGATTAAGGAGAAAGAGTATGCCAAGAAGAGGAAAAAAATACAGCGAAGCCTTAACTAAAGTAGATAGAACAAAGAAATATACTTTTGAAGAGGCTGTAAAGGTTGCTTTAGAAAATGCTTATGCTAAATTTGATGAGACCGTTGAAGTAGCTGTGGTATTAGGAGTTGATCCTCGTCATGCTGACCAGATGGTGAGAGGTTCGGTAGTTTTGCCCCATGGGACTGGGAAGGTAGCAAGGGTTTTAGTGTTTGCCAAAGGTGAAAAGGCAAAAGAAGCTCTTGAGGCTGGGGCAGATTATGTAGGAGATGAAGATTTAATTAAAAAAATTCAAGAGGAGAATTGGCTTGAATTTGATAAGGTGATAGCCACTCCCGATATGATGGGTCAGGTGAGTAAGCTTGGAAAAATACTTGGTCCACGGGGTCTTATGCCAAGTACTAAAACTGGTACGGTAACCTTTGATGTAGCTAAGGCTGTAAAAGATATAAAGGCAGGAAAGGTTGATTTTAAGGTAGATAGAGCTGGAGTAGTACATGCTCCGGTGGGGAAGGTTTCTTTTGGAGAAAAAAAGATTTTAGAAAACTTAGCGGCTTTTTTTGAAGCTTTGCAAAAGGCTAAGCCTTCTGCAGCCAAGGGGCAATATATAAGAAGTATAGCACTATCTACTACGATGGGACCTGGTATTAAGATTGATATTAATGATGTAAAGAATTTACTTCAGAAATATTCTGGAGATTAATGAAATATATCGGCCAAGGTGCTCTCATTTAATGGGAGCCCTTTTAGGCCAGAGACAAGTAGGTGCGGAAGCCCGCTTAATTTCCGCCAATGCGCGGAGCCTGCTTTAGGCGAAAGGGTATCCTTTCATAGAAGAAAAATTGAGGAGGTTAGCCTTGATTACAAAAGCAAAAAAATCGGAAATGTTAAAAAATTTAAAAGAAAAGCTTGGTAAGTCGGAGGCAGTTTTTATAGCATCTTTTAAAGGGTTAAAGGTTATAGAAGTGAATGAAATTAGAAAGCTTGTAAGGGAGAAGGAGGGAGAGTACAGGGTTTTTAAGAATAATTTAATCAGAATAGCTACAGAGGATACACCTTTTAAGCCAGTTATGGATTATGTTGAGGGTCCTACAGCTTTAGTTTTTTCCTATAAAGATCCTGTAGAGATAGCTAAAGTATTAAAAGATTTTATAAAAACCCATCCTATGCTTGAACTTAAAGGGTTAGTTTTTAAAGGAAAGGGATATGATGCCAAAGCTATAGATGAGCTTGTAAAGTTGCCTTCAAAGGAAGTGCTTATGGCACAGCTTTTAGGTACTATTCAAGCACCTCTTGCTAACTTTGTTGGAGTATTTTCTGCAATTTTAAGGCAGTTCTTTTATGTACTTAAAGCCATTGAAGAGAAAAAGAGCAAAGAAGGAAGTTAATTAAAATGAAAATAAAAAAGGAGGGTTAAGAGATGGCTGTAACAAAGGAAGAAGTAATTGAGTTTATTTCCAACATGACTGTGCTTGAACTTTCTCAGTTTATTAAGGAGCTAGAAGAGAAGTTTGGTGTTACTGCTGCGGCTCCTGTTGCAGCGGTAGCGGCAATGCCTGGGGTAGCAGCAGCTCAAGAGGCAGCACCTGCTGAGGAAAAAACTGAGTTTGATGTAATTTTAGCTGAAGCTGGGGCTAACAAGATCAATGTAATTAAAGTTGTGAGAGAAATTACAGGTCTTGGTCTAAAGGAAGCAAAAGATCTTGTGGAGTCAGCACCTAAACCAGTTAAGACTGGTATATCTAAGG
>JBKBTC010000106.1:0-3290 GCA_046291435.1 Caldimicrobium sp.
AAATCTTGCTCGCCACTCAGAAATACCTTTGCTAAAAGAAGCATAAAAAAAGGGGCTATAGCATAGTTGAAGAAGACTACAATTGAAATTTGTTTGGGTGATTTTACAGCCTTTCCAAGGTCCTCAAACTTTATATTTGCCATGGCAGGATAGATCATCATAAAAAGACCAACAACTATACCAAGGCCAAGAGTATTACCTATGGTGAATTCGTAAGTTCCACGGAAAATTGCTTTAATAGCGTCTATCGGGGGAGTAAGTTGGAAATTAGATATTCCATACCACTTACCAATAGCGATTCCAATTATCATACTTATAATTACAAAGAAGGGCAAAAGCCTGAAATTATGGAGCTTTTCAAGAAAATTTTTAAGCATAATTTACCTCCGAAGCACAAATTTTTGATACAGATGTAAGTCTTTCTGTTTGTATAGCTAAGGCGAAAAAAGAGTTCATTTTTTTCTCGGAGCTTTATAGTGTAAAGAAAATTCTTTGCTTGTCAAGAAGAAGTAAAAATGTTACATTCATTGTTTTCGGTAGCTGTAGGCTTTAGCCTGCGAGAGAAAACAAAGCCTTAAATCTTGTGTAAGCTAAAGCTTGCAAATACCGAATTTGCCCAATAAATTCAAATAGTCTAAAGCTTGCGGCTATTAAATTTGTGAAAACCAAATAAATCTAAATTAGCTAAGGCTTTCGGCTATCTTGAAACCTCTGGGCGTATAGCAAACCGCCACATCCTGGATATTTCGGGCAACTCTTGAAATACCCTTACAAAGAAAATCTTTTGGCATATTGCCATACCTCCTCTATGAAGGATTTCACATAGTTTAAATTAGTAGGAAGAAGTTTTAGACTGCAATAAACATAATTTTGAAATCACCATTTGGAGGCTGCATGTTAACTGCTACTTTTAAAGAAGTCTTTTTTCTCAATTTTTAAAATTTATTAAATAATTTAAATATAAAAAGACTTACTTATAAAATTTTTTTATTTGACTTGTTTATTTAAACAGTTATATATATTTTTTAAAACCTTTGAATAGGAGGTGTTGTATGATTAATTTAATTACAAGGAGGAATTTTTTAGGAGGTTTAGGAGTACTTACCATTGGGGCTCTATTTTCTGATTTAGTTAAAACAGGAGAAGCCAAGATTAAAAAAACAGAGCCTTGGCCCTATGTGAAAATTGATCCCAAAAAGGCAGGTGAAATTGCATATAATGCCTGGTTTGAGGTCTTTTGTGCTCAAGCTACTGCAACAGGTATAATGGAATTGTTAGCTGAAAAAGTCGGTGAACCTTGGGCTTCTTTTCCCATTCATGCTCTTAAATTTGGAATGGGTGGAATGTTGGGATGGGGTCTTACCTGTGGAAGTATTGTTACAGGATCCTTAGTGATGGGGCTTGTTTTGCCAAAAGAGGTGGTAAATGATATGATCCTTGACCTTGTAGAGTGGTATGCCGAGACCAATTTGCCGGTGTTTATACCTGATAAACCCAAAACTGTAAAGGATTTACCTCGGACCGTATCTAATAGCCCCTTATGTCATATTTCCGTTGGTAAATGGATGAAAACTGCCAATCGTAGTTTCAATAGCCCTGAGAGAAGAGATAGGTGTGCAAGGGTTGCTGCAAGCGTGGCTTATAGAACCGTTGAACTTTTGAATGCCTGGAAAGATGAGAAATATAAACCAACTCATACTTGGATAGCTCCTTCTGCAGTTGGTATTCCTGCTCAGCAAAATTGTAATGAGTGCCACGGCACAAATATACCTACTGCCCCTAAATCATAATATTTGCTATTAAGTATCATAGGACTTACTTGTAGGAGGGCTTTCTATGTAGAGCTCTCCTACAAGTTAAAAGGAGAAAACCTATGAACTTACTTAAAGTTTTTAGTGTTTTGCTAATTTTGTTTTTGCCTTTTTCTAATGCCTTTGCAGGAAAGGAGCGGTTCGTTCAAATTAACTGGCACTTTGATTTGAACGCTCCAAAAGAGGCAAAAATAGTAAGACTATGGATACCCTATCCCATATCCAATACCCATCAAACTATTTCTGATATAGAGATAAAGGGAAATTTTGATTACTCAGGTGTCTATACTGAAAATAATTATAGCGTACCCATATTATATTTAGAATGGAGAGGACCAAAAGAAAAAAGAGAAGCTAATTTTAATTTCAAAGTTAAAAGAAAGGAAGCCATAACTAAAAATTTTCCAAAAAAAGAATATCCTCTTTCCACGATAGAACATGCCAAATTTTTATCTTCTCATCAAAGTTTACCTATATCTCCCAAAGTTAGAGAATTAGCGTTAAAAATTACCAAAGATGAGAAAACTGTACTTGGCAAGGCAAGGGCTATTTATAATTGGATTGTAAACAATATGCGAAGAGATCCTCAAGTAAAAGGTTGCGGACTTGGAGAAGTTGATAAGCTTTTAGTTAGTCTCGGAGGAAAATGTGCAGATATTCATGCTGTATTCGTCTCTTTAGCGCGAGCTGCGGGAGTGCCAGCCAGAGAAATATATGGTATTAGAATTCCTCAAGGAAAGGAAGGTGATATGACAAAGGCTCAGCACTGCTGGGCTGAGTTTTATCTACCTAATTATGGATGGGTTGTAGTTGACCCTGCCGATGTTTTAAAAGCTAAATTAGAAAAAAATCCCTCTCCAGAAGAATTAGAAAAGATTAAGGAATATTTCTTTGGGGCAGTAGATGAGAGTAGAATTGCCTTTAATATCGGTAGAGACTTGATATTAAATCCACCTCAAAAGGGAGAGCCTTTAATTTATTTTATGTACCCCTATGCCGAAGCAGATGGTGTTGTTCTTAATGAAGATCTCTTTGGATTTAACTTGGGATGGAAAATAACTTTTAAAGAGATAAAGTAGGGTTTTTAAAGTTATAAAGAGGTGCTCGCAAGCTTTAGCTTGCGTATAAATTGACTTTTCTCACAGGCTAAAGCCTCCAGCTACCGAGCTCAAAATTCACACGCAAGATAAAGCCTGCGGCTACCGAGAGCTTCCAAATTTTCACTCAAGCTAAAGCCTGAGTTTGCCTGAGATATTATATGTGATATAAAATAGGAACTACTTAGGAAGCTCTCCGTCCGTCTTTCCTCAAAATAAAATCTCTTCGAAATAAATTCAACTATACCCATTTTTACACCCCCTTAAATTTTTTTTCATAGGCACTGAATAATTCTTCTGCTAAACACTCTATCTCCTTATCCCTATCAGCCTCTCAAGCTTTTTCATTATCTCTAATTCCTTCTCTGTATCATACCTCCTC
>JBKBTC010000107.1:0-3154 GCA_046291435.1 Caldimicrobium sp.
AGCTAAATATAAAAATTAAAAAAGATAAGACTAATAGAATGTTTTTATCTTTCAAATATAATTCAAGAGAAGGAATTTCAATTTTTACTAAATTTTTGTTTTTTTGTAGTATAATCAATAGTATTATATTTACCCCTAATAGAGTTAGAGTATAGATAAAAAGGTATCCAAGAAAAATTTGTAGATTAGATGAGTTCCATGGAAGGGTAAAAAGAGAAAGTAAATAGCCTATATGGGCAATTGAAGAATAGGTAAGAAGTCTTTTTATCTCTTTTTGTTTTAAAGCAAGTAAATTTCCTAAAATCATTGAAAGAAGAGAAATTAGATAAAAGAAGTTTTGAAAAAATGACAAATTTAAAGGATATGCGGTATTTATTTTGATTAAATAATATACCAAGTTAATTAAAAAAACAGCAAAAGAAAATTTGGATATAAGTATTAGTAGAGGGAAAACCATAGTTGGTGCCCCTTGATATACTTCAGGAGCCCAAAAATGAAAAGGAACTCCACCTAATTTAAAGACAATACCTATAAAAATTAATAAAAAGCCTAAATAAAACAAAGTATTTTTTTCATATGATATGGCAAGAAGTTTAGAGAGAGAAAACTCAGATGTAGAATAATAAATAAAAAATATGCCTAAAAAAAGGAAAAGTGAAGCCATGGTACCAAATAGAAAATATTTCAAACCGGCTTCAAGAGAAAGCAGATTTTTTTTATAAAAACTAACAAGAAGATAAAGGCTTAAAGAAATGGTTTCAATTAAAACAAAGGCAACGAGTAAATTAGAACTGGAAAGGAGGATGGAAGAAAAAGCTAATACTAACACAAAAAGTAGAGAAAATTCATTAATCAAACTTTCTTTAAAGAGAATATTTTTTAGAGAGAAATATAACAAAAATCCAAAGAAAAAAATAACAAGTCTTAAATAATAATGTGCTAAGTCTCCTATGAAATATTCAGAAGAAATAAAGTAGTTTATGTTGTAATTAGAAACTAATAGGCAAAAGCTAATAAATAGATTAATTAACCAGAGAAAAAACTGAGAAGAGGGATTTAAAGAAATAAATGAAAGAAGTAATAATATTAGGAGACTTGTAAAAGATAAATATATTTCTGGAAAGAAAAATTTTATTATTTCCATTTATAACCCTCCCTTGGCAAGAAAATGAATTAAAGGGGAGAAATAAATAGTTAGAAAAATTACTAATAAAGAAATTAAAGAGCTAAGTATAATATAGGAAAATGATAAATCCGATAGTTTATTAGAGGCTTCCCCTACAGATTTTATAAAAATCAGTTTATAGAATACGATTGATTTATAAACTAAATTCAGTGCTATGGCAACACTTAAAAGAAATCCAAGGATTAAAGAATATTTAAAAAGGTAACTCAAGATTGTAAATTCAATATAAAAATAAGCAAAGAGAGGAAATCCTGCTAAAACTAATAAGTACAATGTAAAAAATATAGTAAATAAAGGTGTAATTTTAGTTAGATTTCCATATTTTTCTATATTTAATTCTCCCGTTAATTTTTCTAAATAGTGTACATATAAAAAAAGGATAAAAGCTAAAAAACCATGAAAGAAGGAAAAGGGGATTATTAAGTTCATAGAAGTATAGGGAAGCATGCCAAGAGATCCTGCAATCATAATGTTTAAATGACTCATGCTCATAAAGGTAAAAATTTTCTTTAAGTTCCTTTCTCTTAAAGCAAGTAGGGCAGAGATAATACAAGAAATAGTGGTAATTATTAATAAGGGTTTTAAATCTAACCTCGTTTCATTATAGAATCTGTATAGAGCATACAAGCTATATTTGCTTAAAATGCCGGAGAAAATAGCAGTTACAGGACTGGGCAGAGAATAGTATGTATTTAAGAGCCAGCCATGTAATGGGAAAACTGGTGTTTTTACCATAATGCCTGTGAAAATCAAAAAGGAAATTAATCCACTGGGGAAGATCCTAAGAGCTTTAATATCTAAACTTTCTGTGTTGCTATAAAGGATTAAAACACCAAGGATAAGAAAAATACTAAAGCCAAAGTTATAAAGAAGGAACTGTAATGCTATGTATCTTTGATTTTCATGTGAAAAATAATAAAGGAGAAGAGTTGCAGGAATGAGCATTGCTTCCCAAAATATTATAAAGGTTATGGTATCGCCTGCTATAAAGAAAAAATTATTTATTATAAAAAGTAAAAGGTGTAGTCCGTGAAATAAATTGTTTTGGTAATCATTTTTATAAATAAATATATATAAAAAAAGGAAAAGCAAGAAATTTAGCCATAAGAATAAAAGAGAAGCTGAGTCAATAATAAGTTTAAGTTGGATATTTAGACCGTCAAAGTAGATTAATTCTAAGAAAGGTTGTGTAAAAATTTTTTGGGTAATAATAAGTAAAGGATACGCATATATCAATAACGCTAATGTGACTGCATTCTTAAAATTTGAAGAATTTTCTTTAATCAAATAAATAGAAAGTAGAAAAAGTAAAAAATTTACGATAAGCAATCCTTTCAATTCCATAAAGGTCACCTCAGCTAAAAATTAAACCTAAAAGATAAAAAAGGCTTAAGGCTAAAAGAAAAATTTGCACATATTTAATGATGTTTCCGTCGAAAAATTTAGAGGTATTTAACGAGGCTCTATAAATTTTTTGAGGTAGTGTTGTATTCATAGAAGAGAGTAACTCTTCATTTCCAGAACTGGTAAGATCTCTTAATTTTATTAAAAATTTATCCACTAAAGTTTTGTAAAATTCGCCTACATATTTGTACTCAAGTGGTTCAAGAACTTTAACTAAGATTTTATAAATAGCTCTTCCAGTAGTTATGTAAAACCAGTCAGTGTCTAAATTTATTTTAGGTTTAGGGGCAATTAATTCTTTAACAACAAAAAAGATTAAAGCTACACAGGTAAAAAGAGAAATTACTCCTATAGTATGTCCATAGGTATAGGGAGCATATTCCATGGGATATGGTAATAGTGCATAATAATACTGCGGTGCAACACCTATTAATATACAAAGAAAGGATCCTATTATCATTGCCAAATGCATATTCCAAGGAATTGACTGTATTGGATACTCTTTTTCTTTGCCAAAGAAGATATAGTAGCCCATTTTTAAAACTATACTGAAGAAAGTTCCCA
>JBKBTC010000108.1:0-3102 GCA_046291435.1 Caldimicrobium sp.
ATCCTATGGAAATATGTCCAGATTTTTCGGGGATAATTTTTTGAGTAGCTCGAAACAGGTAGCCGAAAGCTTCAGCATAAACTTTTCCAAATTAAATGATGTGTGAAAATAAAGCTTAGGGTTGCCAAGATAAAAAGATTAGTGGTAGAATTATATTTGATACAATAATGCCATGGGTAACATCTTGATAGTTCCACATAAAACAAAGCCTGCGGGCTATCTCCTCCTTTTTGCTATTTTAATTAGTTTTCTCATCATCTCCTATTTCTTGCCACTTCTTTCGTACCAAGAGGCAAGAAGAGCTGTAATTATTCAAGAGAGCTTTCTTAATAAATCCATAGTTCCAACCCTTAATGGAGAGCCTTATTTTACCGAGCCTCCCCTTCACATATGGATTTCCTTTCTCTTTTATGGAATAGCAGGCATTTTTAAAGCAGAACTCTTCGGTATGAGATTAGTCTCAATTATAAGCTATCTCTTAATAGCTTATCTTATCTATCTAATTCAGAAAAGGGATACTCTTAAAACTCTCCTTTCTGTTTTAATACTAACAAGTTCCCATAGCTTTTTATCCTTTATGTATCGCATTGATATAGAGCCCCTCTTTATATTTTTTAATTTTGCAAGTTTTTACTTTTTTTTACAATTTTTAGAAGATCCAAGGCTTTTAAGAGTCCTTCAATTTTACTTCTTTTTTGCTTGCGCCTTCTTGGTTAGAGGACCGCTACATTTTTTCCTGTTGCCTGCTTATTTTCTTTTTCTCCTTTTACAGAAGGATAGAAAGAAGATTTTCCTCTTTATGCATCCTGCCTGCCTTTTCCTTTTTATAGGGTTACTTATTCCTTGGTTTCTATATGGATATGTGAAATTTGGAAAGGAGGTTTTTCAGGAGTTTTTATATAAAGACCTTGGAGATAGGCTTGTTGCCAAAAAAGAGCCTTTTTATTACTATTTTAAAACTTACATCTTAAATTGGCTTCCCATCCTTCTATTAGTGCTCTTTAAAATTAAAACTCTTAGAGAGTTCTTGAAAAATAGGACATCTCAGCTCTTTAAAGTTTCTTTCTTAAGTGTTCTAATACCCTTAATACTTCTAAGTTTTACCGGTGATAAGTTTCATAAATATTTACTCTTTCTCTATCCCTATTCAGCTCTAATCTTTGCTGAAATTTTGCTTCTCCTGTATCCTCCTAAGAGGCTCTTACAAATAGCTTCTTTTATCACACTTATAAATGCCTTGGTCTTGCTAATAATTCTTTTTAATAAGTTGCAGAAGGTAAAGGAGGATTCGCAGATTTTAATTGAAGCTTTAAAGGGGCTAAAAGAGGAAAGAATAGTCTTTTATGAAAAGCCAAATCTCCTCTTACTTTATCATCTGAAAATGCCTATTCCCGTTGTAAAAACAAAAGATGGCGTTGAGGAAGCTTTAAAGAAGGGGAAATTTGTGCTCTCACCAAGAATTATAGAAGAGATGCCTTCATACATAGCAGTCTATCCCGACCCTTTCAAGAAAGGAAGCTTTTGGTTTTTGTATGGAAAAATGGAGTAAGGTAGCCGCAATCTTTAGATTGCCTTTTACGCTCAGGAATAAAACGAGCGGGGAAGGGCAAGAACTACTTTCTCAACAAAAGATTTAAAAGGAGAGTTAGAAGGAGGCTAATTAAAATTGAGGTTGCAAGAGGGAAATAAAAGGTAAAATTCTCTTTTTTAATGTATATATCTCCGGGAAGTTTCCCTAAAAAGGGGATTTTGGGGGAAAAAGTTAGAAGAAGCCCGATAATAATAAGAACTAAGCCAAGAATTAAGAAAAACTTGCCAAGGTCAAAAAGTTCGTGCATATTATTAATATACCACTAAAAATAACCCTTTCCAGTCCGCAGATAGGTGATAACTGAAGGATGATCGTATCTTTTTATCCTTTGTATGAGGGAGATGTAAATATTTTTCAATTTGAGCCTCTTACAGAAGATTTAATAGAAAAGATTTTGAAGGCAAGGGCAGTAATTGTTCCGCCAACGGTCGCACCTGAGCTTTATTTTTTTATTAAAAACCGAGGTATAGCCCATTTTCCTGAATATACTTTTAGGTTTCTTTTTCCTGGAAAAATTGGACAAATCCTTCTTTTTAGAGCACTAAATTTGCCCCATCCGCGGACAATCCCTGTCCCCCGCTTGTGTGGATTAGAGGAAAATCCCTATGAAAGGACCTTGACCTTGACTTACCCCTTTGTTGTGAAAGGTAATCGGGGCGATGAAGGAAAAGAAGTGTTCCTTATAAAAAGTGAAGAAGAGTGGAAAAGTGTGCAAAAGTTTATAAATGGCTTAGAAAATATGGGGCGCTTTGGTTTTTTGATACAGGAATATATTAACAATCCCTTTGACGCAAGAAGTATAGTTATTGGCGATAAAATCTTGGTCTTCTTTAGAGAAGGAGGATTTAGAAAAAATTTGACTGAAGGAGGAAAGCTTATACCTCCTCCTACAAAAGATTTGGAAGAGAAGGTTATAGAAATTACTAAAGAGCTCATTAAAAGAACTGGGTTTAATTTAGTAGCTATAGATTTTTTGATAAAGGGGGAGGAAGTTTTATTTAATGAGCTAAATTTTGTATTTGGAAGGAGAGCTATAGGGGATGAGGTCTATACTCAACTTGTAAAAGAAGCTATAGAAAAATTTTTAAAAGGAATTAACTTTTTTCAGGGTGAGAGAAAGGGATGAAGTTTTTAATAAAAACCTTGGGGTGCAAAGTTAATCAAGTAGAAAGTGCCTTTATAATAGAGGAACTTAAAAAAGAGGGATTTGTGCTTGCTGAAGAGGAAGGAACTTCTGAGATCTTTATCTTAAATAGTTGTGCTGTAACAGAGAGGGCTTATAAAGAAGCTCTTAAAATTCTTCGTCACTGGGGAACTCTTAAACCAAAGGCGATTATAATTACTGGCTGTTCAGCCCAGATTTATGCGGATAAATTAAAGGAAATAGCCAAAGGTTTAGAGGTAGAAAATTTTCTTATTTTAGGACAGGAGCAAAAATTTGAATTGAAAACTTATTTAAAAGAGCTTTCCACTAAAGAAGAACCAATAATTGTTGAGACTTCCTCAAAGTT
>JBKBTC010000109.1:0-3047 GCA_046291435.1 Caldimicrobium sp.
CTTAGAAAACGAGGGCTCGTCATAGCTCCTCCACATCTTATCGGAGATGAAAACAAAACCTATGGATGGAAAAAATATTTAGAAGACTTTGATTTAAGAGGCTGGGAAGTTCGCTCTCTTGGAAAACTTGAAGAAACTCTGAAATTTGTTAAAAACCATAAAAATATTGAGATAGTGATCGTTGATGAAGCACATAGATTTAGAAATGAAAATACAGAAAGATATCATTATCTTCACGAGATATGTAGAGGTAAAATAGTTATCCTTCTTACTGCTACTCCCTTTAATAATCGGCCATCAGATATATTTGCCCTTCTAAAACTATTTACCATTCCAAAAAAGTCAACGATCATCTTAGATGAAGATTTGAAAAACAGATTTGACCATTATGAAACTTTATTCAATAAATTATCTTATATTAAAAATTACCACGCTTCAAGAGATAGGAAGAAAAAGAATAGAGCAATTAGGTATTATGAAGAGATATTTGGAAATGGTTTAGTAAATCTTTCTAAGGTTCAAAAAGAAGCCCAAAAACTTGCAAGGGAAATAAGGGGAATATTAGAGCCTGTGGTTATAAGGAGGAATAGGCTTGACCTTAAACATTATGAAGAAGAGCTTGCTGTTTCAAAAGTTAAAGACCCGGAGGAATGGTTTTTTGAATTGACAAGGGAGCAATCAGAGTTTTATGATGAAGTGATAAGCACTTTTGCTGATATTGATGAGGGCGGGAAATTTAAAGGGGCTATATATTTTCCCATAAAATATGAAAAAGGTGACCTCTCTTATGAAGATATAGAAAAGCTTCCAGAAGAAGAGCAATTTATGTTCACTTCCCAGAAAAACCTTTACGACTTTATGAGAAGACTCCTTGTAAAAAGATTTGAGAGTAGCTTTGGTGCTTTTAGAGAAAGTATAGAGCGTTTTATCAACATTCACGAATGTGCCCTAAAATTTATAAAAAAGACAAATAAATTTATTCTCAATAGAAAACTTATGAAGGACATAGTTGAATTAGAGGATGAGGAGAAAATTTTAGAAGAACTTGAAAAATATGAAAAAGAACTTGAAGAAAAAAGGATCAATGAAAAATATCATAAGGTTTACAAATTAGATGAATTTAAATATTATGATAAGTTTTTAAAAGATGTGGAAAGCGACAAAAAACTATTTGAAGATATACTTAAAAAATTTGATGGATTAAATCTTTCAAACAATGACCCAAAAGCTAAAAGATTAATTGAAGGATTAAAAGGGCTTTTAAAAGAAAGAAAGGTTGTAATTTTTACCGAGTACATTGATACGGCTAAACATCTTGAAAAAATTTTAGAGAGGGACTTTAAGGATAAATTTTTGCCTGCCTATGGTAATCTAAGTAGATCAACAGTTGAAGCCATATATGAGAATTTTGATGCTCAATATGAAAAACAGAAGGATAGATACAAAATACTTCTTGCAACGGATAAACTTTCAGAGGGATTTAATCTTAATAGAGCCGGTGCAGTGATAAATTATGATATCCCCTGGAATCCCGTAAGAGTTATCCAAAGGGTTGGAAGGATAAATAGAATTGCAAAAAAAGTTTATGATGAAATTTATATTATAAATTTCTTTCCTACTGAACAAGGGGCAGATATTGTTAGATCAAGGGATATAGCAGCAAATAAAATGTTTATGATCCATAAAGTGCTTGGAGAAGATTCTAAAATTTTTTCACCTGATGAGGAACCAGAACCCGCAGCTTTATATAGAAAATTAACTGAATATAAAGAGGAGGCAGAGGAAAGTTTCTTCACAAAAGTAAAAAGAAATTTTGAAGAGATAAAGAAAAAAGACCCGGAAATTGAAGAAAAAATTAAAAATATGCCTCTTAGAATAAAGGTAGCTAAAAAGGGTGAAAAGGACGAACTTTTCGTATTTATTAAAAAAGGAAATGATTTGTTTATTGGTTATAAAGATTATAAAGAAAAAAGCCCAAGGGTGGTAAGTTTTGATGAAATTTATGAAAAGGTAAAAGTTGAAAATAAAGAAGAACCTAGACTACCTTTAAGTGAAAGTTTCTGGGAAAATTATGATAAAATTGTTAAAGAAAAAAATTTTTCAAAAAAACATTCTATTAGGAAAATGGGTAATTCTAAAGAAGCGTTCAAGCTTTTAAAATCAATCCTTGCTGATAAACACGAAGAGCTTAAAGATTATAAAAAATTTATCTCAACCTTAATTGAAGATATAGAAATTTATGGGACTCTTTCAGAGCACATTTTATCTCAAATTGTAGATTGGGAAGGATATTTTCAAAAAGGAGATTTTGATAAGATAGCTGAAAAACTTAAAAACCTTAAAGAAGAGATAGGTGAAAATTTTATAGAAAGAGTTTCACGATATTTTGAGAATATAAAAGAAACAGTGATAATTGCGATAGAAAACCAAGAGGTGAAATGATGCTTAAAGAGAAAGAACTTGAAGAGAAAGAAAAAGAAGAGAAAAAAATAGAAGAATTTATCTGTGATTTTTCTATTGAGAAGCTTAAGAGGATTCTTAGGCAGAAAAATAGGAATTTTAATATTTATGAAAAAAGATTAGGTGATTATGAGCAAGACATCTTTAAGGAAATTTATCAGGTGGGAAATGTAGAGTTAGAGAATTATACGAAATTTGGTGTATTTACCATAGAGACCTCAAAGGAACTCTCTGAGAGAAGCAGCAAGAAAAAACAATTTGAACTTGCAAAGCAAATACTTAAGAATGAGTTCTTTGATGCAGGCTTTTTTGTATTTTATGATGAGGCAAAAAATTTTAGATTTTCCTTTGTTCATTCCATATATAAAGGTACAAGGCGGGAATTTAGTTACTATAAAAGATATACTTACTTTGTTGAGAAGGGAAAACCTAGTCACACTTTTGGAAAAGCCCTTTATGAGCTTAAACTTAGTAAAATTGAAGATATACTTTCTGTTTTCGAAGTTCAACCGCTTATAAAAGAATTCTATACGGAAATCCAAAACTGGTATGCCTGGGCTTTGAAAGATGATAGAGTATGCTTTCCC
>JBKBTC010000110.1:0-3006 GCA_046291435.1 Caldimicrobium sp.
AAGAAGAAAAGAAAAAATTAGAAGAAGAGTATTCTTACATAGAGGAGATTTATCGTTTGTTATCAGGGGCTTATTCTGGTATCTCTTTTCACTCCTTTGTTTTATCAAAATTTTTATCCCTGATTTTAAAGCGTGCCAATCTATATTTGCGTGATTTTACCTTTGGAAGATATCATTTTGTGGAAGAGGAACTTTTTACACGAAAATTTAAACTGGAAATTTTTGATACTTATACTGGAATGGCAAGGGAGGTAAATACTCTTTCTGGAGGTGAATCCTTTTTAGCCTCTTTAGCTTTTGCCCTTGGCACATCTGATATAGTAATAGCCTTGTCTAAGAAAAATCCTTTAGAAACCTTACTTATTGATGAGGGCTTTGGATCCTTAGATGAAAATACCTTAGAAAAGGTTTTACAAGCTATCTTCAGGCTATCACAAAAAACAGGAAAAATAATTGGAATAATCTCTCATCTAAAAGAATTAAAAGAGCATTTTTCGGTAATCATTGAAATTATAAAATCAAAAGAAGGAGGAAGTAAAATTCAAATAAAACCAACAAAAAGGAGCCTATGAAAAAGGTTGCCCTAATACTTGCAGGGGGAAAAGGTGAAAGAATAGGAGGTAAAAAGCCTTTAAAAGAGCTTGCAGGGAAACCTCTTCTCTACTGGGCAATTTATCCCTATTATAAGCTTAACCTTCCCATTTGGATCTCTGTTAGAACTGAGGATCAGGAAAGGGAATTCTCAAAAACCTTAGCTTCCTTAGGCTTTCAGCCATCCTCTTTTGAATTTATCTTTGATCATTCAATGTATGAAGGACTTGGACCGCTCTCAGGCATCTATTCCGCAATGCAAAGAAGTGATGCCTCTACTCTTTTTGTGGTTTCAGCAGCAGACCAACCCTTTATTCCAAAAGAAATCGTTCGCTATCTTTTGTCCTTAGGTGAAATCTTTTTTAGCTTTTCCATAGTATTTAAAGGTAAAGACTCTCTTGAGCCCTTTCCAGGAGTTTATCCTTCGACCCTGCTTTCAGAGGTGCAAAGTTTCTTGAAAGATGCCTCCAAAAAAAGTGTTAAGGGCTTAATTAATTTTTTGTTAAGAAAAAAATTACTTTTCATTTCTGATTTTTGGCATAAAATAGAAAAATATGGGCTTTTGTTTTACAATGTAAATACTTTAGAAGAGTTAAGAGAGGCTGAAGAGTGTTTTTTAACTTTCATAGAGAGGATTTACCAAGAACTATAAAAATATTAGTAGTTGATGACGATATAAATATCAGGGAAGGACTAAAAGAGGTTCTTCTCTCCGAAGGTTATATAGTGGAATTAGCAGAAAATGGAAAATCTGCTTTAGAAAAAATTTCTAATTTTTGTCCTGATATTATTCTCACTGATTATATGATGCCAGAGATGGATGGGATAGAACTTTGTAAAATAATTAAAAACAATCCTGAAACTTTGGATATTGGAGTAATTCTTATAACAGGAGTAGGAGACTTAGAAACCCGTATTAAAGGTTTAATGGCAGGAGCAGATGATTTTTTAAATAAACCCTTTATGCTGCCTGAACTTCAAGCAAGAATTAAGTCCTTAAGTAAAGTCAAACTTTATCATGATTTTTTAAAAAATTATCAAAAAAAACTGGAAGAGGAGGTAGAAAAGAAAACTGCTGAATTAACACAAAGCAATCTCAAGCTACAGCTTGTCTTGCATGAAATAAAAGATCTCTCCTTAGAAATTATATATAGATTAGCTAAAGCTGCAGAATATAGGGATGAACATACAGGTTTTCACATTCAAAGAATCGCTCATTATTCAGTAGTAATTGGTGTTCACCTTGGCTTGTCTAATGAGGCTTTAGATGTGCTTCGCTATGCTGCCCCGTTACATGACATTGGTAAATTAGGTATACCTGATGCTATCCTTTTAAAACCTGGAGCACTTTCTCCTAAGGAATGGGAAGTTATGAAAACTCATACCCTTATTGGAGCAAATATATTAAAGGAATCCAAAATTAAATACTTAAAAGCTGCAGAAAAAATTGCTTTATATCATCATGAACGCTGGGATGGAACAGGCTATCCTACTGGAATAAAAGGCACCAAAATTCCCTTATTTGCAAGGATCGTTGCCCTTGCCGATGTATTTGACGCCCTAACCACTGACCGCCCTTATAGAAAAGCTCTCCCTATAGAAGAAGCTTTTACTATTCTTAAAAAAGGACAAGGTAGTCATTTTGACCCAGAGCTTGTGGATATTTTCTTTAAAATTAAAGATGAAATCCTTGCCATCAAAGAACTTTTCAAAGATGAAGAAGAGGTCCATTTATTTAAAATGGCAAAGCTTTTAAATGGTTCTTAAAAGCTTTTCTTTTAGGGTGAGAGCATTTTTAACTGCATAACCTAAGGCGGTATTATCAAAATATACATATACTTCAGATACATTAAACCTTTGAATGACTTTAATAATATTATCTAATTCCTCTTCCTCATAATTAGAGACATAAAGTTGCCTTGAGCCATGAAGCCTGAAGTATAGGAAATCCGTTGTTTGATATTCAAACCAAGAGGGATACCTCTTTCCACAATCAGAAAAACACAAAGAAACTCTATATTTTTCTAAAAGTTTTATAAATTCTTCATTATGATAGGATTTATGACGAATTTCAAGGACATTTTTGAAGTTTTGAGGTAAAAGCTTTAAAAATTCTTCCAAACTATGTTTTTCATATGCAAGAGAAGGTGGTAGCTGAAAAAGAAGAACCCGAGCTTTCTCGGCTAAAGGTGTAATACTTTTAATAAAGAAATCCAATGGCTCTTTAACCTCTTTTAATTTTTTTATATGAGTTATTATCTTCGGAGCTTTAACAGAAAAAACAAAGTCCGGTGGAGTACTTTCATACCATTTTTGAAAAGTGGAGGCTTTGGGAGTTTTATAAAAAGTGGCATTTATTTCTACAGTATTAAAATGTTGGCTATAAAAGGATAACCAGTCTTTTGGTTTTAGGGT
>JBKBTC010000111.1:0-2964 GCA_046291435.1 Caldimicrobium sp.
CCAACGATTTGTGAAGAAATTTTAGAAAAACTAGGACTTATAAAGAGAAAAAAAGTAATTACTCAATTTCCCTCTCTTAAAAGACCCTCTCTTTGCCCAGGATGTGGGCACAGAATTGCCCTGTATGCAGTTAAAAAAGTCTTTGGCAAAAAGGCCATCTATACAGGAGATATAGGTTGTTATACCCTTGCCCTTAATTTTGGTGTAACAGATACTGTGCTGTGCATGGGAGCAAGTCTTTCTTTTGGGATAGGTATGAAAAAAGCTTTTTCCCTTGCCGGGAAAAAACAAGATATAGTTGCCATAATTGGTGATTCCACTTTTTTTCATACAGGTATTCCTCCTTTGATTGATGCAGTGCATTATGGACTTCCTTTTCTTACAGTGATCTTAGATAATCAAACCGTTGCCATGACAGGCAATCAAAAAACTCTTTCAGATAGCCTAAGCTCCTTCGGAGAGAAAGTTACTCCTATTAACATTGAAGAAGTAATAAAAGGTATAGGAGTAAAATTTATTCGCACCGAAGATCCATATGAATTTAATAGTGCAATAAAAGTGTTAAAGGAAGCAAAAAATTTTCTACATAATGAAAAAGGTCCAGCTGTGATAATTTTCCGACATTTATGTATTAATACAAAAGAAGGGCTTGAATCAAATCCAAAATATGAAATCAAAATTGTACATGAGCTTTGCAAAGGTTGTAAGATTTGTATAAATGAATTTGAATGCCCAGCAATTTATTTGACAGAGGAAGAGAAAAAAGCAGTGATAGATAAAACCCTTTGTATTGGTTGTGGTTGTTGTGTTTATGTATGTCCAACTAAGGCAATCTTGAGAAATTAGGGATGAAGCTCGTAATACTTGGAAAAGGCGGTCAAGGTGTTTTATTCTTTTCAAAAATTATAGCTCAGGTAGCTATGAATAGGAGTTTGAGTGTATATGCAACGGAGATAAAGGGTATGGCAAAGAAGGGAGGAGTTGTAGAGGTGCAGATGAAAATAGGAGAGGGGAAAATTGGGGTTTTAAAAAGAGGGGATGCGGACTTAGTAATCCTCTTAAGTCAAGATTTAAAGGACTATGCCCTGACTTTTGGGGGAAAGATTTTTTCTTTTTCAGATAATGATGTTCAAAAAGCTTTAGAAACTGTTTCTATGAAATATGTTAACACCTTTTTGCTTGGAGTTTTTGTTATGAGAGAAAAATTTTTTACCTGTGAAGAATTTCTAAAAGTTTTGGATGGGGAAAATCAGAAATCATTTATGGAGGGATGTAGATATGTTCAATCCCAAAGCTGAGACTCTCCCAAGAGAAGAAATTGAAAAAATTCAGCTGGATGGATTAAAAAATACTCTTAGAAAACTAAAAAATTCTCCTTCCAAACTAAAGGAAAAATTTAAGAATATTGAGCCAGAGGATATAAAAAGTTTAGATGATTTGAAGGAGCTACCTTTTATTACGAAAGATGACCTTAGAGAGTGTTATCCCTTTGGTCATATAGCAGTAGATATCTCTCAATGTGTGAGAATGCATATGAGTTCTGGAACAACTGGAGTTCCCGTTATTAATGCTATGACGAGAAATGATGTTGAGCAATGGGCTGAGATCATGGCAAGGTGTCTTAGCGCAGCAGGTCTTACAAAAGAAGATAGACTACAGATTATGCCTTCCTTTGGTTTATTCAATGGAGGTTTTGGCTTTCATTATGGAGCAGAGCGTCTTGGTTGCTTTATTGTGCCCGCAGGAGCCGGACGATCTCTTATGCAACTAAAGCTTATCAAGGACTTAGAAGTTACCGCTTTTGGTGCTATAGCCTCCTATCCTGCAAGGCTAATAGAGGTAGCTAAGGAGATTGGATATGATTTTCGTAAGACAAAATTAAGAGTTGCAATTCTTGGTGCAGAAACCTGGTCTGATGAATATAGAAAACGGATTGAAGAAGTTATGGGTGTTAAAACCTATGATATAATAGGTTTGACTGAAACAGGGGGTGTTGGACTTGGAATTGATTGTGATGCAAGGGCTGGTATCCATGTTTGGGAAGACCATTACCTTATAGAAATTATAGACCCGCTAACAGAAAAACCTTTAGGATTAGGTGAGGAAGGAGAATTAGTGGTTACTACTCTCACCAGAGAAGGTCTTCCACTAATTAGATATAGAACAAGAGATATAACAAGGATTCTCTCTTATGAACCATGCGCCTGTGGAAGAACCCATGTGAGAATAGATCGGATAAAGGGAAGAACAGATGATATGCTTAAAGTTAAAGGTGTAAACTTTTATCCTTCTCAAGTAGAAAAAATATTACTAAAATATAAAGGGCTTGCCCCATATTATCAATTAGTAATAGAAACAATAAAAGGAAAAGATGAAATGACTATTTTAGTTGAGAGGATAGGGGAAGGTATCACCCAGCAAGAGAGAGACCAATTAGAGCTTGAATTATATGATTTTCTTGGTTTTAAAAGTAAATTAGAAATAGTTCCAGAAGGCACAATTCAAAGAGTCCCAGGCAAAGCAATAAGAGTAATTGACAATAGAAAAAAATAATTTTGCATTACTTACTCGGAGTAGGGGAAAAGTTTAACTACCATTAGGAAACACGAGGAAGCTTTGAAATGAAAAAATACTTTTTTTGCACAGGGAATTCTTGCAGGAGCCAGATGGCAGAAGGCTGGTGTAATCAGGGATGAGTTAGTCAAACTTGAGCAAGAGGTAAATCCACCTTCCCAGGGGTAAGAAAGATTTTTAAAGAAAAGAAGGCAAAATTGGTCTATAAGAAGTAGTACATTTTTATCAAGTTGGGATTAATTCTCACTCTTGAAATTAATTAAGTGGGTTGGGTGAAGGTTTTCCAAAGAGGTAGCCTTGAGCTAAATCTACTGAATTTTGAGCAAGCCACTCTGCCTCAGGTTGTGTCTCAACACCTTCTGCTAATACAATTATTCCATTTTCTTTAGC
>JBKBTC010000112.1:0-2961 GCA_046291435.1 Caldimicrobium sp.
ACTTTTCCGGTTCTAAAAGGCTCTTTCCTAAAAGATCTTGCACCTTTACCAGATATTTAATATTAGTTAAATCCTCTTCGTAAAGGGGGATATAAGAAAAATTATATTTACTGCTAAAAGCTAAAGCATCTCCGACGGTAGCTGAAATAGGAAGAGCTTTTACTTTTGGCAGAGGCACCATAATCTGAAACACTTTCTTTTTGGCAAACTCCAAAATTTTATGCATCAATTCTTTTTCTTTAAAATCAATTTCCTCTTCATAGGTAATTAAATGGGAAAAAACTTCTCTAAATTTAGTTAAAAAATAAGGATGTCTCTTTTCTTCTTCTTTTAAAAGGGCTTTACTTAACTTTTGATTTAAAAAATATACAGGATAAAATAAATAAGATAATGAATAAACAAAAGGTGCTAAATAAATTACTAAAGGATAAGAGAGTTTTTTACCTATACTTTTTGGTAAAATATGCCCAAAAATTAACATGAGAAGTGGGAGTATAGTAGCAGAAATAATGGCACCAAGTTCATTTAGATTTTTTATTAAAAAATAGGTAGTAAAAACACCATTACCACTGATACTTAGCGTTAAACCAAGGGTTGTAGTAGTAAAGAGCCTTTCCGGGTCTTTCCAAAATTTCAAACATATATTAGCTAAAGGGTTTCTTTTGGATAATCTTTCAATAAGAAGTTTGTCCGCGGAAACATAGGCAATTTCACTTAGGGCAAAAAAAGCTTCTAAAAAGAGGAAAATTGAAAAGGAAAAAATTGCCTCAATCATTTTTCACTCTAATTGCTTCAACTAATTGAATTTTTCTTCTTTTAACCTTTTTAATTATAAATTGCCAACCTTGATAAAAAATTTGCTCTTCCTCCTTTGGTATCCCTTTGAAAAGAATAAGTAAAAAACCATTAAGAGTTCTTGCATTTTCTATAATTTCATCTTCTAAAGAAACCTTTAATTCTTCTCTTAATTCTTCTAAAAGAAGTCTACCTGAAAGCCAATAATGACCTTCTTTAATTTTTTTTATAGGAGGAATTAGTTCTTCTTTTTCTTGAGAAAATTCGCCAAAAAGTTCTTCTAAAACATCCTCTAAGGTCACTAATCCTTTAATCACTCCATATTCATCTACCACTAAACTAATTTTTTGATGTCTTTTTTGAAATTCAAAGATAAGCTGACGGACCTTAAAATTTTCTGGTATAAAAAAAACTCCGCGAGTAAAATCAGATAATCTTTCCTCTCCCAATTTAATTCCCTTTGAAAAGGCTTTAATTAAATCCTTTAAATACAAAATTCCCAGAACATCATCTAAGGAGTCTTTATAAATGGGAATTTTGTTGAAGGGCAGTAGCTTTAATTTCTCAATTAGTTCTATAGTTAAAGGTTGATCTTTATAAGCAACAATTTCTGAGCGAGGAGTCATAATAGCTGAAACAGGAATTTTTTCAGAGAGAAAAAGACCATAGACAAATTCCTTTTCCGTCAAAGTGATTTTCTTTTCTTGATAAGCTAACTCTAAGGCATGAAGTATAATTTGTTCTACAGGGGTAAAAGTCTCAACCTCTTGAGAAGGCTTGATGTCTGGAAAAATTGTTTGAACTTTTTGGTAAATTTGATAGAGCAAAAGCCTTATAGGTAAAAAAAGACGATAAAAGAAATAAATTATAGGAAGGAGTTTCACTACCAAATGAGAGCGAGAACGAAAGCCTATAACCTTAGGGAAAAAATCGCCCATCGTAAAGCTAAAAAGTGCAAAAAAAACGAAGGCATAAAGTCTTAAATTTTCATCCATAAGTAGAGTGAGAGAGGCAGAAAAGGAAAAGCTTGCAAAATAGTCTGCTAATTCATTTCCCGCTAATAAGGCAAAAAGAAGTTGTTCTGGATTTTTTAACATCTCCCTATATCTCTCTTGTAAACCAATACTTTGTAATGCAGCTATATCTATGCGTGATAAAGAAAAAATACTGGCTTCACTGGCTGAAAATAACATTGATAAAACTAAACAACTGAGCAAAGCTATTAGATAAAGTTCTAACATATCATGAAGATTTCACAGAAGGCTTAACAAAAAGAACCTGTTTAAGCGCAGGTAAATCGCAAGCTTTAGATATCCCTATTCTCTCATTTAATTGCTCTTTAAAAATATAAAGCTCTAAGTCTTGGGAAAGGTTTTCTTTTGACTCAAGAGCTAAACCATCAAAGAGGTCATCAAGAATTTTTTCTTCACTAATTAAAAGGGTATCTATTTCTTTACATTCAATTCCCCAACTCATTTTAGAAAAAATTAATTTTAAGGCTAAAATTCGTTTCTCTTGGTCCCATAATTCCTCTTTCCCTTGATTCTCTCCCTCCTTTATCTCTTCAAAAATTTCTTCCTCATATAAAATCTTTTCTTTTAGCAATTTTTCCCAGTCCTGCGAGAATTTATTTAAAGCAAGAGAAACTTCTAAAAGATTTGTATCTATATCCTCTGCTAAAATTAATCTAATAGTACTTACAACAATGGGATTCTCAGGCATAGTTTTAATCGCACTTAGATTGAAGGTTTCTTCAAAAAGTTTCTGATGAAGTTGAAAAATACGCAAATTTTCCAAATCTTTTATCTCATAGGCCAAGTTATAGATTTCTTTTTTAAAATTTTCAAGCAATTTCTTTTCAAGATTTAACCCCTCTATTAGATTTATAAATTGAATTTTAGGCAATAACTGAGGGAAAAAATGGATTACCCTTTCTTTTGTTTCAAGTAATTCTAAAATAAAATAAGTTTTTATGTAATTTTGCGTTTTTAAAAGCCTTAATGGATAAAAAAGAGTTTGAGGATAAAGTAAAGCGTTAAAAAGCATTATCAAGATAATACTTTTAACAATAAATTCTTAATGTAATTAAGTTGTTTTACATATTCTCTATCTAAATGTTCCCTAACTTTACTCCATTCTTCTTGGAATTGTGGATGAGATTCAGGG
>JBKBTC010000009.1:0-21148 GCA_046291435.1 Caldimicrobium sp.
GTTGACAAAGAGATATTAAAATTTTATACTATAATTTAAATGGTTCATTATTTAATTATAGCCTTTCTTCTTAGTTTCACTATTTCTGTGCTTGTAATTCGCATTTCCTTTAAGCATCGAAAGCTTTTAAGTGAAAACCTTCATCATGGGCCTCAAAGATTTCATCAAATCCCAGCCCCCCGCTTAGGTGGCATAGCATTATTTTCTGCCCTACTAAGTGCAGTTTTATTAAGTTTTCTAAAAGGCGACCTTTTTAAAGATAATTTTCTCATGCTTTTACTCTGCTCAATTCCAGCCTTTTTAGCAGGACTTCTTGAGGATTTGACTGGGAAAATTAAAGTTAAATGGCGTCTGCTTTTGATAGCTCTCTCTGCTGCTTTAGCCTATTATTTCCTTTCTTCTCAAATTCAGCGCTTAGATTTGCCTTATGTAGATGCTATAATCTCTATCGGAATAGTTTCTTTTTTATTTACCATTTTTGCAGCAACAGGGGTTACCAATTCCATAAATATCATAGATGGCTTTAATGGTCTTGCAAGTATGGTCTCTATCATTATTCTCTTAGCTTTCTCTTTTGTGAGTTATAAAATGGGTGATTATTTTTTAACTACCTTTTCTTTAACACTTGTTGGAGCCTTAATAGGTTTTTTTCTCCTTAATTATCCTGCAGGCTTTATTTTTCTTGGTGATGGCGGAGCTTATTTAACAGGGTTTTTAATAGCAGAGCTTGCCATCCTTTTAGTTTCAAAACATCCTGAAGTCTCTCCATGGTTCCCCTTCGTGGTCTGTATATACCCCATTTTTGAAACTCTCTTTTCTATTTATAGAAAAAAGGTTCTTCGAGGAATATCACCAGGATTGCCAGATGGTCTACATCTCCATATGTTAATTTATAAAATACTCACTAAGAAACTTCTTGGACCTGTTGCAGATAAAACCCTGAGAAATGCGCTCACCTCACCTATTCTTTGGGCACTTGCTATGATAAGCGTTATCCCTGCTCTTCTCTTTTGGAATAATACTCCATTTTTACTCCTTTCAAGTATAATTTTCTCTTTTTTGTACATATTTTTTTATTGGAAACTTATTTACTTAAAAATGCCTAAATACTTGCGACAAAAATCTTAAAAATTATGTTAGAAACCTTCCATCTTAGAATAACGAGAAAATTTCTTCTATATTTAAACTTAATTCTACTATTTCTGTTATTATTGCCTATTCTTTTACTTTTTAAATATTTAGAGCATATTTTTCTTCTACAGGCAAAAAAGCAAGCACTAACTGTATATCAACAAATAGTGATTACTCGTAAATGGATAGCAGACCATGGAGGCATTTATGTAGAGAAACTTCCCTGGATTGAAGAAAATCCCTACTTAAAATTAGTAGATAAAACAACTAAATTAATTGCCTCTAATGGGAAAATCCTTATTAAAAATAATCCTGCTTTAGTTACCAGACAACTTTCAGAACTTGCCAAAAAAAATAACCTCTATTGGTTTAAAATAACCAGTGAAAAATATTTAAATCCTTATAACCAGCCTGATGCGACAGAAAAAATGGCTTTACTTTTTTTTAAGGAAAAGAAAAATTTGCAGGAATTTGGAAAAATAGAAAAAATAAATAAACACTACTATTATAGACTTATAAAACCACTTATAGCTGAGCAATCTTGCCTTATTTGTCATGCCGCTCAGGGTTATAAAGAAGGAGATGTAAGAGGAGCTTTAAGCATCTTTATCCCACTTGACGATACCTTTACACAAATAGGATATTATAAAAAACTTTTTTTAGGAGCCTTTATCCTTTTTTGGTTATCTCTAAACTTTACTGTGATCTTCATTACAAATAGGTTTATCTTTAAACCTCTCTATTGTATTCTTAGACTGTTAAACACCCTTAGGAATCTCTATTCTAAAAAGCCTTCTTCCGCTATTTTAAAGCAAAAGTTTTCACAGGAATGGCAGGTTATTTTAGAAAGCATAAATTTTTTTCTTAAAGAGATTAACACCTATCAAGAACAAATTGAAGATAAAATTAGAGAAACTACTAAGGAACTTCAAACCAAAAACGAGCTTTTGCAGAATTTATTAGAAAAGAGGAAATTTTTAATAACCAATATGGCTCACGAAATAAAAACTCCTCTCACCTGTATTAAAGGCAGTATAGAATATTTAGCCCATTACCTAAACCAACAAAAGGATATTTTAGAAGCTTTAAACTATCAAAAAATTCAAGAATTTATTGAAATCTCAAGGAACAATTTAAAAAGACTTATACAACTTATTCATATACTTATTGACCTTGAAAAATATGAAGCCAATCTCTTAGATTTAGACCTCTCAACCTTTGATTTGACAGAACTTATTAAGGAAACTGCTAAAAATCTTAAAGGTTTAGCTCTTGAAAAAAATCTCTCCTTTGAAATAAACATTAAGGATAATTTATGGATAACTGCTGATAGAGAAAAAATAACAATAATATTAACTAATTTACTGCACAATGCAATTAAATATTCACCTACGGGGGGAAAAATCAAAATTACAGTAAAAGAAAAGGACGAATGGATAAGAATTGATGTAGAAGATGAAGGAAAAGGTATTTCTTCAGATAATATAAAATTAATTTTTGAAAAGTTTTATAAAGATAACTCTACAGGATCTGGGTTAGGTTTAACTATTGCCAAAGCCTATGTTGAAGCCCATGGAGGAAAAATTTCTGCGATCCCTAAGGAAAGGGGAGGACATTTCTACATTGAAATTCCTAAAAATTTAGATATTTTAAAATAAAATGAACAAAAAAATATTGATTGTAGATGATGACCCAGATATATTAAAGATTGTATCAGCCTTTTTAGAATTAGAACATTTCATTGTTTTAAAAGCCAACGCTATAGCCAAAGCAAAGGAGGTTTTTTATCAGGAAAAACCAGATTTAATTATTTTAGATATTATGCTTCCTGATGAAAATGGGTTAGAATGGTTAAAAGAGCTAAAAAAAATAGCCCCTACTCTCCCTGTGCTCTTACTTACAGCCAAAAGTTCTATTTCTGATAAAATAATGGGTTTCGAACTGGGTGCAGACGATTATTTACCTAAACCTTTTGAACCACTGGAATTGGTAGCAAGGGTTAAAGCTCTATTAAGAAAAAAGGAAATCTTTGAAAAAAGAGAGCTAAATTTAATTAAAGTAGGAGATCTTAAAATTGACCTTGAGGGTAAAAGAATTTTTAAAAAAGACACTGAAATTACTTTAACTCCCAAAGAATGGTCTATTTTAACTTTACTTTTGTCAAAACCAGGTAAAGTTTTTAGCAGAGAAGATATAAAAAAGGCTATTTGGAAAGATGAAAAAATCTATCATTGGAGTAGAGTTTTAGATGTTCATATAAAACATTTAAGAGACAAAATAGAAGATGATCCCTCTACACCAGAATATATTATTACAGTGCATGGATATGGTTATAAATTCAGAGAATTTTGAACCTTAATGGTTTATCTTTGCCTTTAATTTTCTCACAAATATCAATACATTTTCCACAGTTATAACAATCTTCCCAGTGGTCATTCAGATGAGGATTTAAACCCAAAGGACAGTTTACACTGCATAAAGCACATTGTTTACACTCTTTATCTTGGCTTTTAATAACTCTTAAGCCCTTTTGCCATCGGACAAAAGATAAAATAATCCCAGTAGGACAGATAAATTTACACCAAATCCTTTTTTTATAAAAAAAATCAAGAAGAAAAAGTAGAAAAATCCAAGTCATCCCCAAGATCACTAATTTAAAATGATGCAAAGTAAGCTGGTGGAGGAGAAGGGAAAACAATCCAGGCAAGATTAGATAATATGTAATAAAAGGCACAAAGGTCCCTAAAAAAAGGGCTATACATAAATACAAAATTTTATATTTCTTTATAGGTTTATAAAAAGAGTTTTTAAGCTGAATTAACTCTTGTAGTGCCTTTGCCATAATCTCATAAAAAAAATTATAAGGACAGATCCAGCTGCAAAAAACTCTTCCAAATAAAAAGCTAATACTAAGGGGAATTAAAAATCCTATAATTAGCCTCCAATTTATATCTATTTTAAAGAAATTTCTCAAAAAATAAGCGATATATACATAGGGATCAGCAATATTAATGGGGCCTACTTTTAAAGAATAAAAGGTACCTAAGATAAAGCTTTGCTTATGAGAACTATAATATATGGCAAAAAAAAAGGCAAAAGTTAAAATTTGAATAGCCCTTCTATAAAAAGTTCTTTTACCCACAGAAAAGTAAGGCATAAAGAGCTTCACCTCATTCTCTTGGTTCTATAATGATGGCAGATGGTTCAACAGGACAAACATATTCACATACACCACAGCCTACGCAATATTTTTCAACGACAACCGGTAAAAGTTCATCAGTAAGTTTCAGAGCTTTATCAAAAATAGGGCAATTCATAAAACAGGCTCTGCAAAAACTCCCTTGATAAGCCCAACAAGTGTTTTTATTTATTTTAGCTATACCCATTTTCACTCTATTCTTATCTATTAAATTTCTATCTAAGGCTCCACTGGGACAAAGGGGAGGACATTTCATACACAAATAGCAAGGTTTTTTTCTCGGAGAAATATAAGGCAAGCCGAAATAAAAAGGATTTTCCCAGCTTGTAAGAATAATACTATTATAGGGACATACCTGTTGACAAGTGCCACAGCGTATACATTTTTTTATAAAGTCAGACTCTCTTATTGCACCTGGTGGTCTTAAAAATTTTTGGAAAAACATAGAAATTTTTACTTATCCCTCATCTGAATAGGAAGATAAAATGGATAGCCCCAGATATCCTGGAATAGACTGTAAAGCTTCTACTATTTTATTCCATTCTTCTAAAGATTTTAATTCAATTACGCCTAAAATTTGATTTCCTTTCTTGCTATAAATATGAAGAAAAGGGAGGGAGGTAAGATTTTTTTCTACCTCACTCCCCTCTATATCTATCAAAACTCCTAAATACAACATTAGGCTTTCTCAATCCTCACTGCAGATATTTTAAACTCTGGTTGTTTTGAAAGGGCATCAAAGGCATCCGTTACTAAGTTGTTAATTAAGGCATCTGGGTAGTGGAAAGGTACAAAGACTACACCTGGTCTCGGGATATCAACCACTTTAGCAGGAAGCACTATGCTTCCTCTTCGAGAAATAAGTTTTACTTTATCGCCAGTTTTAATTCCCAGTTTTTGAGCATCCTTGGGATTAATTTCTACAAAAGCATTTGGAGCTGCTCTCATAAGTTCAGGAACTTTCATAGTCATAGTGCCTGTATGCCAATGTTCTATTACGCGTCCTGTGGTTAAAACATAAGGATACTCCTTATCTGCTGGTTCTGCAGGTCCTACAGCTGGTCTAAGCCATATTATTGCCCTATTCCCATCAGCAGGATTTCCATAAAAAGAAATATCCTCAGCCTTAGGATCAAATTTCTTTACTAAGGGATCACCATATTTAGCGGTATACCTTCTTAAGGTTCCTGGAGCTGGATAATCTTCTGTTGGAACTGGCCACAACATTCCGTGCTCTTTTATAAGGCGTGCCCGTGTCATTCCCCAGAAATTGTATACCGTATCCTTGGAGCAAGCTCTAATCTCATTCCAAACATCCTCTGAGTTTTTATAAGGGAAAAGTGCTTTGGCTTCAGCTTCTCTTTCTAAGGCAGAAAGAAGTTTTCTTGCAAAGGTAAGAATAACCTCAAGGTCAGCTTTTGCTTCTCCTATGGGTTTACATACTTGAGGCAAATATTGATATCTTCTTTCTGATTGTCCATAGGTGCCATCCTTTTCACACCAGAGAGCTGCTGGAAGCACTAAATCCGCCAATTCTGAAGTCCTTGTTGGATGGTAAGCTTCACTAACAACTAAAAAGGTATCTTCTCTTGCCATACCCTTTCTGTATTTTTCTAAGTTAGGTAAACTTTGTCCTGGATTGGTACAGACAATCCAAAGACATTTAATTTCGCCTTCGGCAAACTTTCTAAATAATTCTACTGCAGTAGGTCCTGGCGTTGGATGTATACGCCCTTTAGGTAAGCCCCAAAATTTTTCCATCTCTTCTCTGTGTTTCTCATTTGCTACCAATCTTCCGTAAGGTAAAAGATGTGATAACAAGCCCACATCACGGATCCCGCCACAGGCATTAGGTTGTCCAGTTAAAGAAAAGGGAGTTGCCCCAGGTCTACAAATATGTCCAGTAAGCAAATGCAAATTATGAATTAAATTATTAGCCCATACTCCTCTTGTGCGCTGATTTATACCCATACACCAAAAACTCATCGTAGCTTTTGAGGAAGCAAACATCCTTGCCGCCTGTATAATTTTTTCTTTCGGACATCCTGATTTTTGCTCCGCTATTTCTGGTGTATATTCTTCAATAAACTTTACATAATCCTCAAAAGTAACTTTCTCAATCTTCCCATCAGGAGTTGCTTTCTTAAATACACAATGTTGGTTAACAAAAGCACGATTATAAAGATTTTCTTTAATAATGACATGAGCCATAGCATTTAAAATAAATAGGTCAGTTCCAGGAATAAAATCAAGGTAGAGGTCAGCGTTTCTTGCAGTTAATGTTCTACGAGGATCTGCTACAATAATTTTTGCATTTCTTTTTCTTTTTTGTTCCATGACTAATCTAAATATCACTGGATGGGCTTCGCTCATATTTGACCCTATTATAAAGAAACAGTCTGCATGATAAATATCATCATAGGATCCCATAGGCTCATCTTTTCCAAAAGAAGTAACATATCCCACAGCAGCAGAGGCCATACAAAGCCGGGGATTGCCATCAATATTATTTGTCCCTAAGGCACCTTTAAATAGTTTATTAGCTAAATAAGATTCTTCAGAAGTTGATTGTCCAGAGCCATAAAAACCAACGCTGTGAGGACCATATTTTATTATCGCCTCAGCAAATTTTGAAACCATGATATCCATGGCTTTATCCCAAGAAATCCTTTTCCACTTTCCCTTTTCTTTAACCATAGGAAATTTCAACCTATCTGGAGCGTCAAGAATTTTAGGCAAATAACTTCCTTTAACGCACAAAAATCCCTTATTCCAATTCTTATCATCCCCTTTTACAGCAACTACCTTATCACCCTTAACCCCAATATATAAACCACAACCCGCACCACAATAGCGACATACACTTTTCACCCAATTATCAACTTCAACTGCTTGAATGCTCTCAGGCAGAACTAAATCAAATCCAGCAACAGAGGCTGCAGTCACCAAAGCACTCCACTTTAAAAATTCCCTTCTATTTAATTCAGCCATAATTTCACCTCCCTTTTAACCCTTCTATTAATATATATGAATATTTTTACTTCCAGGCTTAACTTCTAAGGTATGTCCTTTATGACAATCAAAACAATTTTTATATTCTTTATTTTTACTTAAATCATTCACTTTAGCCTCATGGCACATGATACAATTAGATGGTTGAGAAATTTTTTCAAATCTTTTTTCTAAATCTCCGTGACAAATAAAACATCTTACTTGATTTAATCCATGTAAACCCTTTTCCCAGGCTTGAAACTGGCTACTGTGACACTTACTACAAACTACGGGATCTTCAGTAATAAGGTCTGCTTCAATTTTAGGATGCTTCTTTTTGGCAAAAAGCGGAGCTGACCAGACAATAATTAAACCTATAAATAACATTAACATCAAGCTTTGATTTTTTTTAATCATTTCACACCTCCCTAAATTTCAAAAATAAATAATAGGTGAAGAGGAAAATCCTCTCCACCTCACAGGCATATTACTTTTTCTGCTGCTTTTCCTTTATGGCTTTTTCTAATAGCAATACACCATCTACAGCGTTTTGAATGGCTTGAGAAAGAGATTTTATAGCTAACTCAGGATTGTGGAACCCATCAGAATTTTCAGCGGTCCACCACTCCCACATATGATGAGCTTTTGAATGGTATCCTCTTGCCTTAGCTAATACCTCCTCAGATACACCTACCGCTTGAGCTAAAGCATAGGTATCAATTAGTTTAGAAATCCAGAACTCTGCCTTTCTCATTTTTCCACGAACATAATTCTGAATTCCTTGAATTACATATTCTGCTTGTTCAGGTGTCCAATCTTTATGACAATTTACACAAACTGCAGTTCTTCCAGGAACATATTTCACACTTCTTTGCCCATGATAGGTATAGACTTTGCCTTGTTTATTTTTAACTTTTGGCATATGACAATCAGCACAGGTTACCCCTGCCTTTTCATGTTTGCTACCCCAAAAAGTCTCAACTTCAGGATGCTGAAGCTTAATTAAATAGGCTTCAGTAACTTCATGTTTAAAATCTCTAAAGCTGATTTCGTCATAAGCTTTTTCTATATCTAAAACATTTACCCAAGGAAAATAATTTGTTCTCCTATCATCCATTTTAATAGCTTTCCCAGTTTTTGGATCAATTCCAGGGTTGCAGTTATATTCTACATGACACTGAGCACACATAAGCGTTGCATCGGGTTTATTTAAGATTCCAATAGCTCTAAAATCCCTAAAAGTTACTTTAGTCATAGTTATCTTTTTACTCTTTTCTGGGTCATAAGGATAGGTCCCCAATCCTCTATCTACAACCGCCTCTATTAAGGCATCTCTTACAACTCTTGGTTGTGTGCTATGAGGGTCATGACACTGAAAACAGGCAATAGCTCTATGGGTATCTCTTGCTACATCTACTACAGGGGATGTTCTATCCCATTTTGCCTTAGGATGTTTATCTCCCATATACGCCCACTTGAGTATCAAATCAGTTGTTTTACATGATAAACAAACTGGGTTTGCTGCAAGTGCAGCTGTCCTTGCAGTATATGGAGGAAAAATCTTTTGATTATTAGAAGAGGGGTCTAAATCTTTTAATACTTCCCAGGCGCTTTTTTCCGCTAATTTTGCATTGAAGGAATAGGTCCAATCCTTTAATTGAAACCTTCCACCATAGGCTCTATCCACTAATAAATGATCAACCAAGGCAAACACATGGCTCCTTGGCTCCGCATGCTCTCTTGTGAACCCGTGAGGTCTCATTAAATTATCAAATAAGGGAGACCTGCTCGTAGAAGTTGCCTTCTCAATTTTAGGAGGAGAAGCTAAGTTTACCCCTACATAAGATTCATACTGATCCTTATGACATTGGCCACAAACCGCATGCTCCATCTTAACCGTAGGCTTATTATCCATAGGATTCCCAACATGATTCCTTAAATTTCCATGACAAACTCCGCAGTTTACATTTTTATGCTTTCCCTTAAGATGAAAATCTTTAATTTCACTATGACAACTATAACAGGTTTGCACATCTGCTTTTTCAGACACAGGACCTGGCATAGCCTTCTTAGCCTCAACCTGAGAATTAATCCCACCAACTAAGGCGACACTGCCAATTAAAAGGACTGGAATACCTAAAAACCACTTTGCTTTTCTACCTCCTTTTCTCATAACATCACCTCCTAAAGGTTTATCCTTTATTTTTAGTCTTATTTTATGAAATATTTAGAAAAAGAGTGGTTAATTTTATCTTAATTTTTAGTTAAATTTCAAAGTGGTTTTTTGTTTTTTTCTTAATTCTTATAGAGATAAATTTTTTAAAGGCAGGATAACACTTACGGTTACCAAGACTCTGAATTCTTTCACAGGCTAATACTTGCGGCTCCTAAGGAAACCACATCTTTTTGCTTTTATCTGTTATCTCTATAACGATGCAACACTTTTTTACTATTACAGTTGCCCAAAAAATTCTGTAGCTGCAAGCTTCAGCTTGCGCAGAGATTTAATGCGGTTTCACGCAGGCTAAAGCCTGCGATTACCATAAATGTAACATTTCAAAACAGGAATTAACTGCGACATTTAAAAATAGAAACCACATCTTTTTGCTTTTATCTTTTCTTTTTAATGTTATAATATTAAAAAACTTCCCTCTATACATGGATACTTCCTTGATTAAAGGAAATAAATTAAAAAAAGAATTACTCGAGCTTTATCAGAAAGGCGATCTTTTTGAATTAGCCTCTCTTGCCCATGATATAAAAGAAAAAATACATGGTAAAAAATATTATTTCACTATAAACAGGCACATAAATTATACAAATGTTTGTGTATTAAACTGTAAATTTTGCGGTTATTGGAAACAACCAGGTGAAAAAGGCGCATACACTTTAGATATAGAAGAAATTTTAAAAAAATTAAATGAAGAAAATTCACTAAGAGAAGTGCATGTGGTGGGCGGGTTAAATCCCCAATTACCCTATGAATATTATCTTGAACTCATAAAGGGCATTAAAAAATTAAAACCTGATGTAAGAATTAGAGCCTTTACCTGTGTTGAGATAGATTTTATTAGTAAGAGGGCAAGAAAACCCGTAGAGGAAGTGTTGTTTGAATTAAAAGAGGCAGGATTAGATGCAATCCCAGGAGGAGGAGCAGAAGTTTTTTCGGAAAGGGTAAGGAAAAGTCTTTATCCAGGTAAAATTTCTCATTATCGCTGGCTTGAGATTGCAAAAACTGCCCATCGTCTTGGGATAAAAACTAATGCCACGATGCTTTTCGGACATATAGAAAGCGAGGAAGAGGTCATAGAGCATTTGATGACCCTGCGGGAGACACAAGATGAAACCGGAGGATTTGAAGCCTTCATACCCCTTCCCTTCATCCCGGAAAACACCCCTATGGCAACTCTAAGTCCACCCTCAGCCCAAAAAATTTTAAAAACTATAGCTATCTCGCGCCTAATATTAGATAATTTTCCTCATATTAAAGCCTACTGGGTTTTTTTAGGAATTGGATTAGCACAGGTGGCACTCCTTTGGGGTGCAGACCATATTCATGGGACAGTAATTGAGGAAAAAATCAGCGAAGCAATGCATGGAAAATCCATAACTAAGCTTCCTCCTGAAGAAATAGAAAGGCTTATTCGTGAAATTAACGGAGAACCAGTAATTCTCTAAAATGAGCTATTCCTTATCAATACTAATCCCAACCTATAATAGAAGATACCTTCTTGAAGAGTCCCTACAGTCAATTTTTGAGCAAAGCTTGGGAAAAAGCGTAGAAATTATAGTCTTGGATGATGGCTCTGAGGATGATACTTGGAATTATCTAAATTCTCTAAAGGAGCAACATTTTAACCTTAAAATTGACAGACATACTAACAACTTGGGAGTAAGTTCAGCCAGAAATAGTGCCCTTAGCCTTTCTACGGGTAACTATATTATGTTTCTTGATTCTGATGATTATTTATTGCCTGGTGCAATAGAGAGAATTTATCAATATCTAAAGGAAGAAAAGGAAATTTATTTATGTTCTGTCCTCTTGGAAAAGGGTAAAAAAAGGAAGGCAAAAATTTTTCCTGACCCTCCTTCTGACCCCTTACTTCGTCTAAAGTCCTTTATTGAGGGAAAATATTCTGATGGTATTTATGTTATTAAATCTAAGTTAATTAAAAATTTTATTTTTAACCCTTCCCTTAAAGTTAGAGAGGACTTTGTATCCAAAGGGCATCTCTTTGCCCTTTATCAGCCTAAAATTATTAAAGACCCTTGCGTGGTGATCCGCGATCATCCTAAGAGACTAAGATATCTTCCAGAATATTATGAAAGCTCTATTCTATTATCTGTAGAAGTGCTCTTTCAAATTTTACCTAACTCCTTTCAATCACTTTATCCCTATGCCTTGGCAAGGGCTTATCTTGAACTTGGTACAAAATTTTTGCAGATAAAGGATTACCAAAAAGCTTTTTTCTATTTTGAAAAAGCTAAAACTTGTTATCCAGAACTAAAAAGGAAATTTAAATTTGTAAAAAAATGGGTTAAAGCCTATCTCCTTCAAAAAATTTTCTAGTCTATGTCAAAAATTTTCAACTTTATAGAAATGGAGAAAGGTCTTTTTGTGGAGGAAACCTATCTTACATTACTTAGCAGACACAATTTTGTCCATCACTTAACAGATTGGGAAAATTTAGAAAAATTTTTTACCCTTACCTTTTCCCATAAAAAGGGGTATAGAGAAGTTAAGGCTTTTCAAATAGAAGGGCAGGAAATTTATGTTAAAAAATACCTTAGAAACTTAAAGGAAGGCAAAGAGGAATGGAAAAATATTTCCTTACTTTGGGAAAAGGGTATTCCTACTTCAGTACCTATTTTTTATTTTCAAAAATCCTCTTTTATTTTAATTGGCACAAAAAAGATTGAAGGAAAGCCCTTTATTTACTATCTTGAGGAAAATTCAAAGCTCGTACCCTTTTTAATTAAAAAGATAGCAGAATTTATGGCTACTTTTCATATAAAGGGTTTTATTCACCAGGATTGTTATTTAAATCATTTTTATTGGGATGAAATAGGAGAAAAGCTTTATCTTATAGATGTAGGCAGGGTAAAATATAAATCTCCTCTTTTTTTCTATTACAGGCTAAAAGACTTAAGTCAGCTTAAATTTTCTTTTTATAAGTACTTTGGAAAAAATGGACCAAGTGCCTGGTGTGAGTTTTTAAATCATTATGAGAAAAACTTACCTAAACCATTAAACAATCTGGAAAAGATTATTATTCATTGGAAATTTATAAAAATTAAAAAACATACGGAAAAACTGGAAAAGTTTAAATTAATTGATACTTTATAGTTCTTGAAAGAGCTTTAAGGTGCGTTCTTTTAATTTTTCAAAGGAAAATTCTTCAAGGATACGCTCTTTAGCCTCGTAGCCCCATAATTTTCTTTCTTCTTCAGATAGATTTATAATCTTTTCCATAGCCTCTGCAAGCATTTCTATATTACCTTTGGGAAGAAGGAAACCAAATTTTTTATCGGATTGAAAGATGTCAAATAAACCACCTGTGTTTGTTGCTATTATTGGAAGGGATGCTGCCATAGCTTCAAGCACAGCAAGGGGCATCCCTTCTCTATAGGTAGCATAGAGATAAGCATCTAAGGCTCTTAATAAATAGGGAACATCAGTGGGTATAAGGTACCCCATATAAATTATATCTCTTTCTAAGCCTAATTTTTGCGTTAAATTTCGGCAGGCATCAAGAGTTGGTCCATCTCCTGCAAAAACTAATTTAGCTTGATATCCTTTCTCTTTTAGCATTTTAAAAGCCTTTATTACACCTATATGATCTTTTTCTTTTCTAAAACGAGCTACCATCCCAAAAAGAAATTCTTCTTGAGGGAGGCTAAATCTCTTCCGTGCCTCCGCTTTATCCATTTCTACTTCAAATTCCTTAGTGTCAACCCCTGAATAAAACACCTCTATCTCTTCCTCTTTAGCTAATTTCTTCCTCACAAGTTCTTCTTTTAAAGCCAAACTATTAACTAAAATTTTATTAATTAATTTTTTACATCTTTTTAAAAAATAACATTGATGCCAACCCTTTATATCCTCATTATTTACTATATGAAAGATGATTTTTAATTCAGGATAAAAGAATTTACAAAACCAAAGATACCTTAATAATTTATATCTATGTGTTAAAACTATTTGTATATTTTCTTTTTTGAGCAATTTTAGGAGTGCCAAAGCACATTTAAGAGAGAATTTTTTCATTATCTTTGACCTTTCATAGGGAAGCTGTATTACAAAAGCTTTAGCCTCCCTTTTAGCAAAGAGATAACCTTCCTTTGCTTTTAAAAAAGTGATTATTTTAGGGTCAAACCCTGCCTCTTTTAGTGTTTTAAGCTGAATAAAATGTCTCCTATTTCCAAAGTTATCAAGAAGAAAGCCTATTTTTTTCCTCATAATGTTCTTCAAACCCCCAAATCATTCCTGAAGTTATCCAAAAGGGAGTAAACCGTAGTCCCTCTTCCATCCCTTCAAATAGAGACATAATAAAAAAGGCAATTAGGTATAAAAAAAGAGAGGTAAAAAAAGGATTTTCCTGAGAAACCTTCCAAAGGTTATAAGCCTTTTTCAGTGTGGCTATATAAAAAAGTAAAAAAAGCAAAGCACTGTGCCAACCAGCTTGTAAGGCAAGGTTTAAAAACAAATTGTGAGCATGCTCCAAAGATAGGGCTTTTTTATTCGTCTCTGGTAAAACTCTTTTTTGCACCCTTCTTCCAAGTCCAGTTCCAGAAAAAGGCTCTTCTATAGACTTTTTAAGATAAAGGGGCCAAATATAAAGTCGCATACCCATAGAGCCTGCTTGAGCCCATTTTTCATAATCAAAGCTTAAAAGCAAAGTCAAATCATCTCTTGCTTTTAACATAATCTCCTTTCCTTGAGGTTGATTTAGAAAAATTATCAAAATTGTCCCAGCAATTAAAAGCACACACTGAAAAATCTTTCTAAGCTTTTTATTTTTACTAAAGAAAGCAACCAATAAAAAGGAAAGCAATATACTTAATAAGGCAGCCCTTCTTCCAACAATTATTAAAAAAATAAAAATTATCAAAGATACTAAAAGAAAAATATATCTCTTTTGATCCCTGTTATTCAAAAAAAAACCAAAGGAAACAAATAAACCTAAAACAAAAGCAGGAATTGATACAACAAGCCCCTTTAAAAGGGAATCTTTGGAGTAACGAAGAAAGGCGGATAAACTCAAAGAACCCTCTCCAGAACATATAAAACTTATGTAAATCACATAATAGACTATAAAGGAAAATATAACTAAAAAAAAGATACTCCAAAAAATTAGAAATAGTCTCTCACTTTCTTTATGAAAAAAGGCTAATATTAATAAGAGGTAAAAAAGTAAAATATGAAATAAATAATTTAACAAAAAAGCTTCAAAGGAAGCCATTTTATAGGGGCTAACGATAACAAACCAAAAGAGGAACATGAGAAAAAGAAATAAAGTGAAAGTAAGGTTTTGTAATTTATGAAAAATTAGCTCCCAATGGTTTCGTATAAGGTAAAATGATGCAATAGAGAGAGATATAAATCCAAGCCATTGAAGTGTTTTTGTATATTTAAAGAAGAAAGAGAGAGAAAGCAAAAGCCATCCAAAATAAAGAGAAAACTGAAGCACTTTACTTATCATTATTTTTCCTATTCGCTACAAGTGATGAATTTTCTACAATTCTATGATTATACCAAGCGGAAAGGATAAATAACCTTAAAAGTAAACGTACTGCCCTTTTAGCTTGAGAAAGATTACCTTGGGAGAATTCAGCACTTAGTCTTTGAAAAACTTGATTTAATCCCTTTTTCTCCCAGAGAGGACAAGAAAAGATTTCTTCTTTTGCAAAGGGCATAAGGTTCATTAATAGGGCTTTAGAGTCAAAGGGATAGGAAAACTTGCGAGGTGTATCTGCTTCAAAATTGAGTTTTTCTTTTAAAATTTTTCTAAAAAATAGCTTGTTTGTAAAGGTTTTTCTACAAAAAAGTTCTTCCACTGGTAGAGTTGCTAAATATTTAGCCACTGCTTCATCTGTAAAAGGAAAGATTAAATTTGCATCACTAAATTCAGCTAAAATCCTTACTTTTCTCATAACATTTCCATATTCCACATGGGTAGCCCATAAATCTGCCTTAAAATCAAAATAATCCCAATTTTTTCGCTTCTTTTCTTCTTCTTTCCAAAAGGGATAAACAGGTTTGGCTTGAGGAAATAATTTTTTTGTATCAGAATAGGTAAACCCATCCAACCCAATCCATTCTGCCCGTGTCAAAGTTATCTTCTGAAATAAGTTTCCAGTAGGTAGAGAATCTGACAAAGCTCTAAAGAAGGATAACCAGGAAAAAAATTTTTGCCTCTGGTATTCTACTTTTCTGGGAACATGTCCTGCAAACACATCTACTCCGCTTCCATCTAAAAGATTTTTCCCTTGAAAATCAAACTCCATAGTATAAAAGGGATAGATCAAAACACCCCCTTCTACTGCAGGCAGAAACATATTTTGAAAATATGTCTTTAGAAAATCATAATGTGCTGATGTTATCTTATTTGGCAGCTCGAAAATCACATGTTTTAAGCCCATCTTTCGAGCCAGTTCTTTTGCTATAGGGCTTTCATCTTTACTTTTAGGTCCCTTTAGGGTGATACAAATTACCTTTTCTTTAAGTTCTGACTCAGCTAAAGCTAAAGCAATGAGATTACTATCTTTCCCCGCACTATGAAAAAGATAAATTTCTTTGTCTAAAAAAACTCTCTCTAAAATAGCCCTTTTCAAAAGCTCTAAAAAATAATCTCCATTAGCGACGACTTTTTTTCTAAATTTGTGAAAATAATAATAATTATGAGAAAATCTAAGATTAATCTCGTTATTATGTGTAGCAACTATAGAGACCTCATCCCCCATACTTAAGACATAAAGGTTTTTATAAAGGGTATAAGGAGTAGGCACTATTCCACTTTGTAAAAGAAAAGAAATGCCATCTTCCCAAATTTCTAAAGGTTTTTTTATTTTAGAAGAATTTAGCAGGGCTTTCAAATCTTCAGAATAGAGCAAATAATCTTTATTGGGTGATAGGTATAAATAAAGAGGTTTCTCTCCAGTGGAGGAACCTTTAAGATGAGTTGGGGTGTCTTTGGGAAAAATTTCTCTAATGTTGCTCTCCTCTTTTAAAAGTTATCCTAATAGTAGATTTATATAACATATATAAAAATAAAATCAATCATTTCTTATGGCTGTGGTTTCAATTTTTAAATTGTCGCTGTTAATTCCTATCTTGAAATGTCACATCTGTTGTCTTTTATAGCCCAGGCTTTAGCCTGCGAGAGAAAATATTAAACAACATTAACGAAAAAAGCGTAATTGGGCTCCTACAATTATAAATAGAAAAAATGTGCCCTGAGTATAAGAAAAAACATCATTTTGGACTGTAGTTATTGCTTTAAAGGCTATTACTTATATTGCAAGGAGAAAAGAGACAAGATATATTTAGTTAAATGCACCAAACAAAGGTACTTCTCAGCCACGGTGAAGGTGGAGAGGAAACTCAAAAATTTCTTGAAAACTTTCTTCTTAAATATTTAGGTAATACTTTTTTAAATTCTCTGGAAGATTCTACACCCATAACCTTGTCCTCAAGATCTATTGCTTTTACTACAGACAGTTTTACCGTAAAACCCCTCTTTTTTAAAGGTGGTGATATAGGGAAATTATCGGTAGTTGGTACCTTAAATGACCTATTAGTTATGGGTGCAAAACCAAAATTTCTCTCTCTAAGCTTTATTATAGAAGAAGGCTTCCTCTTAAAAGATCTTGAAAAAATTCTTCAAAGTATAAAAGATGAAGCAGAAAGAAATGAAGTTTTTATCGTCACTGGAGATACCAAAGTTGTTCCCCACAGGGCTGCTGATGGTCTTTTTATTAATACTTCTGGCATTGGAGAAATCCTTTATCCGGGACTCTCAGCCAAAAATTTAAAGCCGGGGGATTTAATTTTAATCTCAGGCACCATAGGAGATCATGGAGTATGTATCTTAGCTGAAAGAGAAGGGTTTCAAATGGAGATTGATTTAAAAAGTGATTGTGCCTCCCTTTTTCCCTTACTTGAACCTCTTTTTTTAGAAAAAGTAGAATTGCATGCCTTAAGAGATCCTACGAGAGGAGGTCTTTCAAGCATTCTTCACGAATGGGCTAAAGCTTCACAAGTAGATATATTGGTTTATGAAGAAAAAATTCCTGTCAAACCTCAAGTAAAAACCTTCTGTGAAATTTTTGGCTTTGAGCCATACCATTTACCTTCTGAAGGAAAAGTAGTAATTGCCCTTCCCAAAGAGTCATCTCAGCTCGCTTTGGAAATCCTTAAAAATCATCCTTTAGGTAAAGAAGCAGAAATTATAGGAGAAGTTATATCTTATAGCCAATCACCTAAGGTTTTCTTACAAACTCCCTTAGGCACACGAAGATTACTTGAGCAGATAAGGGGAGAGCTTCTGCCAAGGATATGCTAACCATTTTTTACAAGAGATACACCTCACATTAACCTATGAAAAGGGCTTATAAACTTATCATTAAAGGAATCGTTCAAGGTGTCGGCTTTAGACCCTTTATATATAACTTAGCTAAAAGGTATCATCTTAATGGTTGGGTAAAAAACACTTCAAAAGGAGTAGAAATTGTTATAGAAGGAGAGATAAGACAAATTGAGAAATTTAAGCAGGATATAACTAAAAAAGCTCCTTCTAAAGCTAAAATTTCAGAAATTATGGCTGAAGAAATACCTATTGAAGGATTAGAGGATTTTTTTATTATAAAAGGGGAAAAATCAGAAACTATTGAGTTTGATTTATTGCCAGACCTTGCAATTTGTAAAGATTGTTTAAAGGAGTTATTAGATCCCAAAGATAGGCGTTTTGAATATCCTTTCCTTGCCTGCACTTCCTGTGGTCCCCGTTTTAGTGTAATAGAAGGTCTTCCCTATGAAAGGGATAATACCACGCTTAAAATCTTTCCCCTTTGTAGGCACTGTAAGGAAGAATTTGAAAATCCAAAGGATAGACGTTTTCATGCTGAAGCTATGGCTTGTCCCATTTGTGGACCCAACTTAATTCTCCATGATAATAAAGGTAATCTTTTAGCAGAAAAAAAAGAAGCTCTCTTATTAGCTATAAATTTCTTAAATGCAGGAAAAATTCTTGCTCTCAAGGGACTTACTGGTTTTCACTTGATAGCAAGGGCAGATCTATCTCCTGTTATTGAAGAGCTCAGAAGGAGAAAATTAAGAAAGAGTAAACCTTTTGCAGTAATGATAAAAAATTTAGAAGAGGCAGAAAAATATGTGTTTCTCTCTGAAGAAGATAAAAAAATACTTTTATCCCCTGAGGCGCCTATTCTTATTTTAAAAAGCAAAGGAGTGCTTCCACCTTCCATAAATGATGGGTTAAACTCGCTTGGCATCTTTATTCCCTATACCCCCCTTCATTATTTACTACTTAAAGATCTTCCCTTTCCTGTAATATGCACCTCGGGTAATTTTTCAGAAGAGCCAATCCTGTATGAAAACGATAAAGCCCTGGAAAAACTCTCCAAAATAGCCGATTATTTTTTAGTGCATAATCGCCCTATAAAAAGACCCTTAGATGATTCTGTGATTAAAAAGGCTGGTTCTTACTACATTATAATTAGAAGAGGAAGAGGTTATACACCATCTCCCATAACTTTATCATTTCAAGTTAAAGCCCCTATTTTAGCCATAGGTGCTCATGAAAAAAACACTATCGCCCTTGCTTTCCAAAACAAAATCATTGTAAGCCAACATATAGGGGATTTAGATAATCTGCAAACCGTTAATCACTTCGAGCAAACAATTAGAGATTACCTTACTCTCTATGGGATCTCCCCCAAAATATTAGTTGCCGACCTACATCCACTCTATGCATCCACAATTTGGGCTAAAAATTTTAGCGAGAGAGAAAACCTTCCCCTTTATTATCTCCAGCATCATGTGGCTCATTTGTATTCAGTTCTTGCAGAAGAAAACATTCTGGAAGGGAAATTTTTAGGAGTTGCCTGGGATGGCACTGGTTACGGATTAGATGGCACCATTTGGGGAGGGGAATTTTTCCTTCTTGAAAATACTAATTATAAAAGAATTTTTACTTTTAGACCTTTTAAACTTTTAGGAGGAGAAAAGGCTATTAAAGAGCCTAAACGGATAGCATTAGCTTTACTTTTTGAGATCTTCGGAGAAAAAACTCAAACTTTAACCCTTCCCTTCTTGAAAACCTTTTCTGAGGTAGAATTATCCCTTCTTTTCAAAGCCTGGCAAGAAGGAATAAATTCACCTCAGTGCTCCTCAGTTGGTAGGCTCTTTGATGCCATTTCTGCCCTTCTTGATCTTTGCTATATTAATTCCTATAGTGGTGAAGCTGCCATGAAGGTGGAAAACCTATATAGAGAAGATATTAAAGACTACTTCTCCTTTAATATAACGAATGATTTTTATATTGATTGGGAACCTATGATTAGAGAAATCATTTTATCTAAAGATAAGGAGGCAGCCATTTTAGCTTCTAAATTCATCAATACCTTAGCCCAGATAGTACTCACAATTGCCGATAGAGTTAACACTGATAAAGTATGTCTTTCAGGAGGTGTTATGATGAATGCTCCTTTAATTCAGAGGATTGAATATCTCTTAAGAAAAAAGTCTATTAGGGTATTCAAAAATAAATATTTTCCACCAAATGATGGGAACATTTCTTTAGGACAAGCCTATTTTACATCTCTTCTTTTAGAGAATAGCTAATTCCCCATTCTTGTAACTTTAATAAAATCAAATTTATGAGCTCTTCAATTTTCTCCTCTACTTCTTTTGACAATTCTAAGCCGAGTTTTAAAGATTTAGGCACAATTCCAGCAAGATAGATTTCCTGAAAGGCTTTGCCTTTAAATTTTAAAACATTTAAAATATCTTGAAAGGACACTTCGTGTAGAGAAATTTTTTCAAGAAAGTTTTCAGGTATCTTGCTAAGGTCCAAAAAATAGATTGTTCCTGGTTCTTCGGAAGACTCAATTGCATCAATAATTATGAGATAATCAGCTTCCTCTAAATAGGGCAAAAGAAAAAAAGCTCCTGTACCTCCATCAAGAAGATTTACTTCAGGAGAGAATATATATGACTTGTCCAATTTTTCTAAAACTTTTATGCCTAAGCCTTCATCTTGAAGGAGTTTATTTCCCAGACCAAGTATAAGAATTTTTTTATTCATTAGAGGTAACAAAGAATGCGGGAGGGGGGACTTGAACCCCCACGGGGACTATCCCCATCGGATCCTAAGTCCGAAGCGTCTACCATTCCGCCACTCCCGCATAATTCACTCTCTTTATATTTAACATCCTTATGTAGATTTTCAATATCTAAAATTTCCTTGTGGTTTCTATTAGTTTTTTATGGTAGCCGCAGGCTTTAGCCTGCGAAAAAAATCCACATCATTCTCAAAACAAGGCTTGAAAAGGGATGCCAAAAATTATTTCCTATGTATAATGATGTATTTATGAAGTGGGATAGAATAAAAAAAAGCTCTTGGATTAGATTTTTTCCCGAACTTATTAAAAAATCGCTAAAAGATAATCTTTTACTTTATGCCCAAGGGTTAACTTATAATACTTTACTGACTATAATTCCACTTTTAGGGCTTATTGTCTCCTTAGGCAGGAGCTTTTTAAATGAATATGCGGTAATTCAACAAAGCTTCCTTTTACTATCTAAGT
>JBKBTC010000113.1:0-2904 GCA_046291435.1 Caldimicrobium sp.
TCTCTTTGTAGGTGAAGAGATAACGGATAGAGGAGTAGTAAAGGAGCTTGTTAAAGCCATAGTTTCTCGCTTCCGTCTTCCCTATTTTTCTATAACTCCTACTTTTTCTATATGTCCTGTTCATGGATATCTGCCTGGCAAACATGAGCTATGTCCACTTCCTCATAGTGAGGAAGAATTAGATAGATATGGTGTAGAGGTTGAAACATCTCTGGCATTACTTAACAGTTTTAATAAATCTGCGGTGATGGTTATAGATAGAGAGTTTAGTAAATAAAAATAAAAAGGAGGTGAGAGGAATGGAGAAGAAGTGTAAAGTAAAGGCAATTCCTTGTGAAGTTTATTCAAGGGTTGTAGGTTATTTTAGACCCGTATCCAATTGGAATCCCGGAAAACAGAGGGAATTTTCCGAGAGAAAGACTGTTCGGTTAGAGACTGGGTTAAAATGTGGATGCTAAATCAAAGGTAAAGAAGAAAAAAATTGGCAGAGGGGTATGTGATTTTTGTGGGAACAGCGCTCCCCTCTGCTATTCCTGCAGTAAATGTGGTTTCTCTCTTTGTCAGAGGTGCCTTTTGGAAAATCAAAAAAAATTTTTATGTGCCAGTGCCATTGCCTGGATTTGTCCAAATTGTTCTCATTGGGAAACCCTGTGAGTCTCTAAAAATTTACCATTTAAGTAAGAGAGATGCATAGGTAAAACCTCCACCAAAGGCAACTAAAAGCACTAAGTCTCCTCTTTTTAACCTCTTCTCCTTTTCTGCTTCATAAAGTGCTATGGGAATGCTTGCAGCAGAAGTATTTCCATACCTTTGAATATTAGTAAAAACTTTTTCCTGAGGAAGTCCCAATTTTTCTCTTAAATATTCAATAATTCTCAAATTGGCTTGATGGGGAATTAAGAGAGCAAGGTCTTCAGGGGCTAAATTATTTCTTTCCAAAATTTCCAGGGCTATTTTTTCCATAACTCTTACAGCAACTTTGAATACCTCTCTTCCCTGCATTTTTATATAATATTCATCTTTTGGCAGGCGGTCATCAAAAGGGGCATAAGCAGAACCACCTCCTTTTAAGGTGAGTAGGTGCCAATTTGTGCCATCAGCACCCAAGATGAAATCAATAATTCCTCTCTCTGAGTTTTCTTCTCCTCCCACAACCACAGCTCCTGCTCCATCACCAAATAAAACACAGGTACTTCTATCTTCCCAATTGGTTTTTCTGGATAAAGCTTCAGCTCCAACGACCAAGATTTTCCAATGGGGATGATTTTTAATAAATTGATCTGCTATAGATAGAGCGTAAATAAACCCTGAGCAAGTAGCTGACAAATCAAAGGCACCTGCATAAGGAGCTTCTAATTCTTTCTGAAGTAAAATAGCTAAGGATGGCATAAGAAAATCTGGTGTTAAGGTAGCACAAATTATTAAATTTAAATCTTTTCCTGTAAGATTTGCCTTTACTAAAGCTTCTTTGGCTGCTAAGAGAGCATAGGTGCTAATGACTTCATCTTTCTCTAAAATATGCCTTTCCTTAATACCTGTCCTTGCTTGTATCCATTCATCACTTGTGTCAACCATTTTTTCTAAATCATAATTAGTAAGAACTTTAGGAGGAACTGCCATTCCACAAGAAAGAATTACTGTATTACTCTTCTTCAATTCTTTCCTCCTCTAAGAAGTTTTCTTCACTTGCCTTTTCAAGTTTTTTGTATAGTTCAATCTTGGCAAAATGCAGAGCTTGTCTGATAGCATTTTTTATGGCATAGGCATCGGATTTTCCATGGGAAATGATTACATTTCCTTTTACCCCTAAAAGGGGAGCTCCGCCATATTCTCTCCAATCTGCCTTTTTTTTAAAAGATTTAAGAGCACCTTTGGCAAGAAGCATTCCTAAAATATACAAATAAGATTTTTTGACTTCGTTTTTTAACATTTCAAAAATTGTCTCAGCAAGCCCCTCTGAAAGTTTTAGACAAATATTTCCTATGAAACCATCACAAACTACCACATCAACTATTCCCTTATATAAATCTCTTCCTTCAATATTTCCATAATAATTAAGCTTTGAGTTTTGAAAAAATTTGTGAGCCTCTTTAACTAACTGATTTCCTTTGCCTGTTTCTTCCCCTATAGAGAGAAGGGCAACTTTAGGTTTTTCTCTATGCCAGATATTTTCTAAAAAAAGACTTGCCATCAAACCAAATTGATAAAGGTCAAAAGCTTTTGAATCTACATTTGCTCCTGCATCAATTAGGACCATAGGCTCTTTAAGTGTGGGAAGAAAAGTTGCTATAGCAGGACGACGCACGCCTTTAATTCTTCCAAGGATAAAAATACTGCCTGCAACGATTGCTCCAGAGTTGCCAGCTGATACAAAGGCATCTGCTTGTCCCTCTTTTAAAAGTTCAAGACCTTTAAATATACTTGCATTTTTCTTTTTCTTTAACGCCTCTGAAGGGGGCTCATCCATCCTGACAAATTCTTCTGTGTATATAGTCTTTATACGATCTTCTTTTTCATATTTTTTTAATAGCTCCTCCTTCCCAACAAGATAGAGAGTTACTTCAGGGAAATCCTTTAAGGCTAACTCTGCACCGTTAAGGACAACTTGAGGGGCATAATCGCCCCCCATTACATCTAAAACTATCCGATACATTTATTAAGAAATTTAGGCTTATGATTTTTCAAAAAAGGCTTTTCCCTTATAATATCCGCATTTTGAGCATACTCTATGGGGGAGTTTGAAAGATTTACATTTTGGACATATACTGCCTGAAGGTGCTACTAAGGCTTGATGAGCTCTTCTCATACCTCTTCTTGACCGTGAAGTCTTCCTTTTGGGAACTGCCATTTCTAAACCTCCTTTTCAGAAAATTTTTCCTCAGCAATCTTCAAACTTTTTAATAT
>JBKBTC010000114.1:0-2827 GCA_046291435.1 Caldimicrobium sp.
GGTTCTGTTCCGAAGGAGCTCTTTTACTCCTTCGGGGCAGTTATTTCTCTTGGGTTAAGGTTACCCTTAACCTCAAGCGGCTTACCCGAGCCTCTCAGGCGGGGCACCCATAGGCTCTGTTTAGCCTTTCTCCGGATGGGGGTTGCCGTGCCAGGTTTAGCTACCTAAACCTGCGGTGAGCTCTTACCTCACCTTTTAACCCTTGCCCGCACTAACCCATGGCTGGGTTAGCCGCTGGCGGTCTCTTTTCTGTGGCCCTATCCAGGGATTGCTCCCTCCGGGTGTTACCCGGCATCCTCCCCTGTGGAGCCCGGACTTTCCTCACAGGGCAATCCTGCCCTGCGCAACTGCCTCTTATCCCCTCTCTACCCACTCTATTAATTTAAATACTTACTCCATTCTTTCAAGCCCACCAACACTCTCTAAAGACCATCCTCTAAATAAACCTTAACTAATTTTCCTGCATCCAATAGCTCCTCTATACCTAAAAATTCTTTTAAAAATTTCAAAATAGAAATTTCTCCTTCACTTACAAAAATTCGGTATCCTCGCTCGTCCTCTATCACTTCAACTTTATCTCTCTCTCTTAAACAATCAGCCCTACCTTGAAGGTTCTTCTTTAAATTATTGTCTTTTAAAATATATCGATAAAGAATTTTTCTCTTTTTTAGCTTAGGCTTATTTTCCCCTACAAATTTAACTTCCCTTATTTTTATTCCTGGATAAATCTCAAAATCCTTTAATAACTCCTCGGGAATTTGTCTTTTCAAGGCAAGACATAAGGTATCACCTATCACTTCAACTCCTACAGGAGATGCCTCTCCGCAAATGACTTTAAAATGGGGATTATATCCTTGGGTATAAGAAAGAGAAACTCCCTCTCTTCGCAAAACCCTCTCCAGTAGATTTAAAAATTCTAAATTTGACAAGAATTTTGCTAATCCTAGTTTATCATATTTTATTTGATACCAATAATCTTTAGTCTCAGAAGGCTTTTTAATCTCTTGTATATTATTTAGACTTTCTTTTAATGGAGAGGTCCCTTCAGGAAGTATATTTTTTACCTTTTCAGAAAGGTAATTTCTAATCATATCCTTACAAACTCCACACTTTACACAGGGATTCCATCTACAATCTTTGGTATACAAACCTTGATAAGCTCTTTTTCTTTCTGCTATCAAGAAATCTTTTTTAACACCCAGGTCAAGATGATCCCAAGGAAGAGGCTCCTCAATAGCCCTTTCTCGTAGGCAATCTTTAAAATCTATTTTTTCTTCCAGAGCAGTCTTTTCCCAGAGGGTAAAATTAAAAAAATCTTGCCATGAGTCAAGGCGAGCACCTTTTTTATAAACCGCCTCAATAAAGGAGTTTAATTCTCTTCCAGCTCTTGATATAACTCCTTCAAGAAGGCTTTGCTTGGGGTCGTGCACTTTTATATGTTTCCCTAAATGCTTCTTTAAAAAGTTAATTTTCTCGTAGGCTTCCTCTACACTTATTTGTCTTTCCCATTGAAAGGGAGTATGAGGCTTTGGCACAAAAATAGATGCTGAAAAAAGAAAATCCATCTCTTTAAAATTTTTTTTCAAATCTTTATAAAGGTAAACTATTTCTCGTAAATCCTCTTCTTCTTCAGTTGGCAAACCTATCATAAAATAAAACTTAACTCTTCTAAATCCATATTCACTTGCCAAAGCGATATCATTATAAAGAGCTTCAAGCTCAATATCTTTATTTATAACCCTTCTTAATCTTTCTGAAGCGGCTTCAATGGCAAGGGTAAGAGTGGAGGTGCGCCCTTTTTTAATAAAAGCAAGTAATTTAGGGGTGAGACTTCCTACTCTTAAAGAAGGTAGAGAAAAAATATATTCCTTTGTATGTTTATAAAACTCTTCATTCAGTAAATCAATCAAAAGGTCCATAGAGGTGTAATCACCAGTTGAAAGAGACATAAGAGAGGCTTCACGGTAGCCAGTTTTTTCAAAGGCAGTTTTTATCTCCTTGAGAACTCTATGGGGATCTTTCTCTCTTACAGGTCTGTAATAAATGCCTGCCTCACAAAATCTACAGCCTCTTGTGCATCCCCGAGAAATCTCAATGGAAACTCGGTCATGCACTAATGGTATTACTGGAAGGCTCTCTTGATAATAGAAAGCTTCTTTTTGACTCACATAAATTCTTCTTTTAGCTGAATTCTTGATCTTGGGAATATAAACACCTTCAATTTTCATCAATTCTTGCAAAATTTGATCTTTTTTTAAATTTTCTTTATAAGCCTTTTCAATGGTTTGTAAAATTTCTAATATGGCTTCCTCTCCATCACCAAGAAGTATGGCATCAAAAATTTCAGCTATAGGTTCAGGATTGCCAACACAGGGACCTCCCGCAATAAGAAAGGGATATCTCAAATCCCTCTCTTCTGCTTTAAAGGGAATGCCAGAGAGATCTAAAATTTGTAATATATTGGTGACAAGTAATTCGTAAGCGTAGGTAATACCTACGAGATGAAACTCTCTTAATGGTCTTTTATAGTTCCAGCTCAAAAGTGGCAAACCAAATTTCTTTAGACCCTCTTCAAAATCTTGAGCACAAGCATAGCATTGGTCAGCTAAATAATGGGGTATGCTGTTTACTATACTTGAAAGAATATTTATGCCTAAGTAGGACCTCCCAACTTCATACAAATCTGGATAGCAAAAACACACTCTAAGAGTTGCTCTATTCCAATCTTTATACTGAAAATAGGGCTCTCTCCCTAAATAACGGGATGGTTTTTTTACCCTCACTAAAAGCTTCTCAAAAATTTCCTCAACCATAGTCAAAAATTTAA
>JBKBTC010000115.1:0-2779 GCA_046291435.1 Caldimicrobium sp.
AAATTGATGTAAGAATAATTGCAGCAACTAATAAAAATCTCACTGAAGAAATTTCTAAAGGTAAATTTAGAGAAGATCTTTTTTATCGCCTAAATGTTTTTCCTATCTATATTCCACCTCTCCGAGAAAGAAAAGAAGACATTCCCTTACTCTGTGAATATTTTCTTAAAGAGATCGCCCAAAAGATGAACCTAAAAAAAGTAACACTATCTCCTGAAGTCTTGGAAGTGTTAATGGATTACTCTTGGCCTGGCAATGTGAGAGAACTTAAAAACTTTTTAGAAAGATTAGTTATTCTTACCACCAAAGAAGAAATAAAGATTGACGACCTTCCGAAGGAATTTCTCTATTCCTTTGGTTATGGGAAGCTTAATCATCAAGGAAATCAGCCCTGGTTTGAAGAAAAAGACTTTAAAAAAGCCAAAATGCTCTTTGAAAAAGAATATCTCAAAAGAAAATTAGAATTATACAAAGGAAATATCTCAAAAACTGCTAAAGAAATAGGGTTAGAGAGGACCTATTTACAAAAAAAATTGAAAGAATTAGGTCTTAAATCTGAAGAAGATGCTTAGACCTTTTAAAAAAAGCCCGAGCATAGGGCTCCTGACTCAAATCCGCAAATTCCCCCTTTTTCCATTTAATCCAACCAATAAAACCAACCATGGCTGCATTATCGGTGCAATGCCTTTTTGAAGGAAAAAATATTTCCTCATTTTTCTTTTCAGTTAAAAATAACTCTCTAAGAAAATCATTAGCAGAAACTCCCCCTGAAACAACTATATTTGACACATTTAGAGTTCTTGCTGCTTTCAAAGTCTTATTCACTAACACTTCACAGATAGCCCTTTGAAAACTGGCACAGACATCCTCTTTTACAAGTTTTTTTTCCTTTTTTAAGAGCATATAAACCGCTGTTTTTAGTCCTGAAAAACTAAAATCAAAAGTATCTTCCTCAAGCATTGGTCTTGGCAGGTCATATTTCTTGGAATTACCTAACTTTGCCAAGGCACTTATAGCTGGACCTCCAGGATAGGGTAATCCAAGAAGCTTGGCAACTTTATCAAATACTTCTCCCGCTGCATCATCTCTTGTATGCCCAAGAAGTTCATAATTTTCAAAATCTTTCACTAAAAAAAGCGCAGTATGTCCCCCTGAGACAACAAGTCCTATATAGGGAAAAGGTACTTCTTTTTCCAAAAATATGGAATAGAGATGGGCAGAAATATGATCTACCGCGATAAGAGGAATCTTAAGGGCTAAAGCTAAGGTCTTAGCAAAGGTTACCCCTACAAGGAGCGAGCCGATGAGCCCTGGACCAAAGGTCACTGCAATTCCCTTTAACTCTTTCAGTGAAACTTGCCCCTCCTCTAAAAGCCCCTTCAATAACGGATAAAGTACCTCTAATTGCTTTCTACTTGCAAGTTCTGGAACTATACCTCCAAAGGGGCTATGAAGGGCAACCTGAGAATAGAGGGCTTCCTTAATTAGTTTACCTTCTTCAGAAAAAAGGGCAACTCCTGTTTCATCACAGGAAGTTTCAATAGCAAGTAACATCACTTAACCAAATAATTTTTCTTCTAATAACTCAGAAAATATATGTAGGAACAATAGGTGTCCTTCTTGAATTCTTGGAGTATTCGTGGAAGGCACTAAAATTAAGACATCACAATAGAGCCCCATTTCTCCACCAGATCCACCACTCAAGCCTACAGTATATAAGCCTTTTTCTTTAGCTACTTTTATGGCTTCAATGATATTTGGAGACCTGCCACTTGTGCTTATGGCTAAGGCTAAATCTCCCTTATTTCCTAAAGCTTGAATTTGTTTCACAAAAACCAAAGAAAAATCATAGTCATTAGCTATGGCAGTTAAAACGGATGTATCAGTAGTGAGTGCTATAGCAGGAAGAGGATTTCTTTCCTTTTTAAAACGATTAACCAATTCCCCTGCCAGGTGTTGTGCATCAGCCGCAGAACCCCCATTTCCAAAAATTAACAGCTTTCCCCCTTTTGAAATCACTTTACTACATAGATCTACTACCTGTAATATCTTTTCCCCTTCACTCTCCAAAAATTTTTCAATTACATCCAAATGCTCCCTTTTTATTTTTTGAAGAAGTTCTCTCATTTTTTTCTCCATCTATTTTTTGACTATACTTTTGACAAAGTATTTTATCTTGTAATATCCTAATCCCAAATATTCTTGCACAGCAAGATTAGTAAAATTTAAATATAGGTCTTGAGGGAAAAAGTATAAATAGACTTTAGAGGGTTTACAAAGTGGGTGATTAAAGTTTGTAGGATAAGGCATGGGATTTAACCCTTCCTTTTTAAATATAAATAGCGCACGAGGAAGATGATAAGCAGAGGTTAAAAGATAAAAGGGCTTGTTTTCAGGAATTATTTTTTTTAGCTCCCTTGCACTGGCAAGAGTATCAAGAGGAGCATCAAGGGCTTCAGCCCTAACACCCCAACTTTCCGCTAATTCTTTTAGGTATGTTGCACCCTTTCCCTCAAGAGATCCACCTACAATTATTAGGTGCTTTTCTGGAAAATTCCTTTTTAAATTTAGCGCGACAAAAAAGCGAATAAGGGTCTCCCGACTGAAGCGTTCCTCTAAGGTTAGATTGGGATCTCCATAGATCCTGCCAGTTAAAACAACTAAAGTGTCAACCTTATTCAATTCTTCTTTAGTAGGAATTCTTTGGTTCTTCTCTAAATTTTTTAACAACACATAGGGTAAAAAGGGGGTGGTAGAGGTATAATAAAAGAAAACTGCC
>JBKBTC010000116.1:0-2772 GCA_046291435.1 Caldimicrobium sp.
AGAGGCGATGAAACAGCATATGGAGAGGCTTTTTGACTGGGAAAAAAGACTAAAACTTTGCCCACTTGGCTCTTCTGCCTTTGCAGGCTCAGGCTTTCCTATAGATAGAACTTTCTTAAGCACTAAGTTAGGCTTTATCAAACCTCATCCTCATAGCATACATGCCGTTTCAAGTAGGGATTTCATAGCAGAGGGAGTATTTATTTTAACTCTCATTATGCTTGATCTTTCAAGACTTTCAGAGGAGCTTATTTTATGGATGACACCTGAATTCTCCTTTATTGATTTGCCAGATCAATTTTGCTCTGGTAGTTCTATAATGCCCCAAAAGAAAAACCCTGATGCAGCTGAGCTTATAAGAGGAAAAAGCGCAAGTGTTTTAGGAAACTTAGTCCAAATTTTAACCCTCATCAAAAATTTGCCTCTAAGTTATAACAGGGACTTGCAAGAAGACAAACCTCCTCTATTTGAAGCACTAAAAAATACAAAAGCTTCTCTTAAGATGGCAACTCTGCTTCTGGAAGGTCTAAAGGTAAACAAAGAGAAGATGGGGTCTTTTCTAAAAGAAGGGTTTTTATTAGCCACTGAGCTTGCAGATTACTTAGTCTTAAAAGGGATTCCTTTTAGAGAAGCACATCATATTACAGGACAAATCGTGCGCTACGCCGAAGAAAAAGGAAAAAAATTAGAAGATCTATCCTTAGAAGAGTTTAAAATTTTTAGCCCCCTTATAGAAGAAGACATCTATAAGTGGCTTACCATTGAACACTCCCTTTCAAGAAGGGAAATTTTAGGAGGAACAGGTAAAAGAGCAGTTATAAATTACCTTTCAAACCTTAAAAATTATTTAAATGAACTCTCTTAAGAACAACATAATATACCTGCTTCTTTTCTTTGGATTAGTTAGTCTTCTTAGTGATTTAACTTATGAAGGGGCAAGAGGAATTCTTGGACCTTATCTTGCTTCCTTAGGAGCAAATGCTGCTGTTATAGGTTTTATAGCTGGTTTGGGTGAATTTTTTGGGTATTTTTTAAGGTTATTATTTGGGTTCTTAATTGATAAGCTTAAAACCTATTGGACTTTTATTTTTCTTGGATATGGAATTAATCTCTTTGCTGTCCCGGCACTTGGCTTAGTTGATAGATGGGACCTTGCTTGTTTATTGATAGTATTAGAAAGAGCAGGTAAAGCTATTAGAACGCCAGCAAGAGATACTCTCCTTTCTCTTATGTCAACAAAGATAGGTAAAGGCAAAATTTTTGGCATTCACGAGGCTTTAGATCAAATAGGTGCTATCATTGGTCCTCTTATCGTTGCCTTTATCGTATCTCTTAGAGGCAATTATAAAGAAGCCTTTCTCTTTTTATTTATCCCTGCCTTTTTAGCCCTAATTATTTTATTTGCTACCAAAAGACTTTCTCACCATCATTTAGAATTTCCTAAACATAGAGATCCCCTTTCAGAGAAAGCCTATCCGAAAGTTTTTTGGCTCTATGTTATTGCTGTAGCTCTTTTTGGAGCAGCCTTCGTTGATTTTCCCTTGGTAGGTTATCACTTTGAAAAAGCTCTTTTTCTTTCTAAGGAACTAATTCCTCTTTTTTATGCTATAGCTATGGGAGTTGATGCCCTATCAGCTCTAATTTTGGGATGGTTTTATGACAAAAGGGGATTTAGAGTAGTTCTCTTAGCAAATTTACTTGTTCTCTTTGCTACTCCCTTTCTTTTTTTAGGAAAAAATCTTTTTTTAATTCTTTTGGGGATAATTCTTTGGGGAATTGGACTTGGTGCTCTGGAATCCATACTGCGAGCTGTTATTGCAGTAATATTGCCCGTTGAAAAAAGGGGCTCTGGCTTTGGGATCTTTTCAGCCCTCTTTGGTAGCTTTTGGTTCATAGGAAGCTTCCTTTTAGGTTTGTTATATGAATATTCCCTATATGGGCTAATTCTTTTTTCCCTTATCTTACAAGCCCTTTCTTTATTTCTTCTTGTTAGAGTTAATAAAGCCTTGTCTTAAAATTATAATTCAGTTAGGGCAATTTTAGAATTGTCCAAAAAATTAGGTAGCCGCAAGCTTTAGCTTGCGCAGGGTTTATTGAGTTTTCGCATTGGGTAGCCGCAAGCTTTAGGTTGCACATTTTTTATTCCCACGCAGGCTAAAGCCTGCAGGAACCGAAGACTTCGGATTGTTCACATAAAAATAATAACTAATTTATTTTTGTAATTTTATTTTAATTATTTTCCGTGTAGACTTTGTTGCTAAATCTGTTTGATTTTTTTCTATTTTATCTGCGCTTTTCTCTCTTTGAGAAGTAGAACCAAAATGAGAAAGGTTAATATTATTTTTATTAAAGAGTTTTATTAGTTGTGTTCTACTGGAAATTCCTAATTTTTTATATATTCTATTTAGATGGCATTTAACTGTATAATTAGATAGATAGAGTTTTTTGGCAATTTCAGTGTTACTAAATCCATCTATTACAAGGTTTATTATTTCCATTTCACGATGTGATATATTTGGAAGTTTATTTTGAGAGATAAAAGAAAATTCAAAAAATACTTTTTGGGTAAATTTTTTTGAAATCCAAAATTCACCTTTTAGGACCTTTTTAAAACATTTTAAAAGAAGCTCAGGAGGACAATCAGTTTCAAAAATACCTGTAAGTTTGTAATATAAAGCCAAAAAAATTAATTCATGTTCCGATAACCCAGTATCTATAAGAATTTTTGCTGAAAGAGAGTAATCATTAGGATCTATTTCTTTTAAACTTGGT
>JBKBTC010000117.1:0-2663 GCA_046291435.1 Caldimicrobium sp.
AGTCGGTGAGAATCTTCATATCCGTCTGCTTTTAACTTCGCTTTGGCGGCATTTTTATATTTATAATTATCAAAGCCCAAGGAAATTCTTGCTGCCTGACCTTTGATATAGTAGTTTAGAGCTAAGCCGAGTCTGTTAACTTCAAGGTCTTTTTTAATACTACCAGTTGCATTATATTGTCCATCTGCTTTAATGGTTTCATATCTAAAGCCTAAAGCTGGCTTTCCAAAGCCAACCACTTGATCATAAAGAAGCTGTCCCATTACATACCAGCTCTCAGTATCTCCTTTCTTATATGTGCCAGTATTTAAATTCTTATATAAATGGGTCTCGTCTACGCTAATATATCCCACTTGTAAGTTGGGAACTAAATTGCCATACTTCTTCTCAAAGGTAGCATCAATGGTCCATCCCGTCCTATCTAAGGTTTTGTTGTTTACCTGGCTTAATTTTGGCGTGTGTTTTTCTTTGTTATAGCCTAATCCGATTACAAAGATATTTTTGGCACCTAAGGTTGTATCAGCAGTTTTTCCAGTAATAGTTGCTGCTGAATCCGCCTTAAAGCCAAGCATTAAAGGCTGAAACTCAATCCTTGCCGCATACTCAAAATTCTTCTTGTCATTTAACTTGCCTTCACGCGTTCCATTTTCCCAAGAATCACCATCCCAAACTTTGTAAGCAATACTCATACCCTCATTGAACACACCAATTCTATAATTTAAAATTCCTCCTGCAAGGTCGCTATGAAACACTAATCCAACATCAGTTCTTCTGATAATGCCTTCTATTGCAGTAGCATCCTTTGAAGCACCAAAAACACCCTGCGGGTCTTTAAAATAGCCAGATGGAGTTAATTCCGCATAACCGCTAACGATGGAATACCTTATCCAGGGCTTTCTAATTTTTCCAACCAAAGCTTGAAATTCCTTAGCAAAGGCAAGATTTACTCCTGCCTCCCCTGTTAACATTTTTCTGCACCTTTGTTATCATCTAACTCAGCGTAGAACTGGAAAAGCTTTGTTACCTGACCTGAAAAGTATACTTTAGTCTGAAGAATAGAAAATACATTCTGAGACCAGCTATCAGAGGAATTGCCTTTAGCCCTCTTGTCCAAATTTTCATACATAATCTTCATGTTAAACCAAAGTTTGCCCAGGTCTCATCACTTACTTTAATCTGGGCAGCCTCTGTTGTTGCTACATAACCTAAAGTTAATACACCTGCAATCGCTAAAACCTTCCACCTTCCTACCTTCATAACACAGATCCTTTAAGTTTTTTTTCTGTTTTATTCCTTTTTTGATTTTTTTATCATATCCAAATTTTTAAAAAAGTCAAGTCCTATTTTAAATTTTTTCAAAAATTTTTCTTCACCTTTCCTTTTAAATCTAATTCTTTTTAATTCTTTTTAATATCAATTATGTGCGATATATCTCTATTGTCAAATAGAATTATCCATATTTATTTAGCAAAATGAGTAAATATTAGAAAATAAAACAGATTAATAATTTATTTTTTAGGTTTTACCTTATTTTTTGCCTTTTCTTTAAAAGTATGTTTACACGCATTTGGTAGCCGCAACCTTTAGGTTGCGCAGGGTTTATCAGCCCATAAATTCCCTCGCAGGCTAAAGCCTGCGGCTACCGGGGACACCCAGGGAGGCTAAAGCCTGCGCCTACCAAACCTTTTGAACTAAAAACACAGGAAATTTCTATCCTAAATCCATAAAGGGAAAAAGGAGGCTTGGTGAGCCAAGGGATCCAAAAAAGGCAAGGTCGCTTCCTACTTCTACATCTTTTAAAATCTCAAAGATATTGCCAGAGAGAGCCATCTCAGCTAAATAAGTGGTAGCCTCCCCTTTTTCATAGAGAATCCCGCTTACTCCGAAGGAGAAATCTCCTGAGATAGGGTTTGCCGTGTGGCTCCCAAGTATTTCTAAAACTTCAAAAACTCTCTTTTCCCTTTGCAGAAGCTCCTCCCTACTTAGCTCCCCGGGGATGAGATAAAGGTTAGTATGGTCAATCTTAGGTTGGCTTGCAGGATCTTTCTTTCTTGCATTCCCAGTTGAAGAAAACCCTGCCTTCTTTCCATAATAATAATCCCATAAAAAGCTTTTGACTTCACCTTCGGAAATAAGGACGGTTTTCTTTTGAGGCATTCCTTCGTCATCAAAGGGTCTACTCTCTGGAAGCTCTGGGTTTACCCCATCATCCACTAAGTTAAGCCTTGGTGAGAAAATCCTCTTTCCCAATTTATCCTTTAGATGTGACCTACCTTTTACCACCTCATCTCCCATAAAGGAAAAGGAAAGAAGAGAGAGAAGCTCTATGGCATGCTCTGGGGGAAAAAGAATAGCTACCCTTTGAGAAGGACCCTTTTCTGAGAGGCTTAAGGCAAAGGCTTTAAAGGCAGCTCTTCTTACTAAGTCTCTTATGTTTAGCTTTTCAAGTGTTTTGGCACTACTATAAGCATAGGATGATGCCTCTTTTGCCTCTTCTTTAGCCACAAGGGAAACATAGAAGCTTACCTCGGTAAGAGTTGTTTGTAGCTTTCGTCCCTCCCGAATAAGGCAAATATCTCTAAGGGAAAAGCTATAGGATTCCCTTTCAACTCGTCTTATTGCTTTTTGAGATTTTGCTTCCTCTAAAACTATCTTATGGAGTT
>JBKBTC010000118.1:0-2559 GCA_046291435.1 Caldimicrobium sp.
TGAAGGAGAGACTGTTATCAAAAATGCTGCCCGAGAACCAGAAATTGTTTTTTTGGCTGAGATGTTGACTAAGATGGGAGCAGAGATTAAAGGTGCCGGGGAAAATACTATCTACATAAAAGGAAAAAAAAAGCTTAAACCTGTTAAAATGGAAATTATTCCAGATAGAATTGAAGCAGGGACTTTTCTAATTCTCTCTGCACTTCATCCTGAAAATGAAGTTGTGATAAAAAATTTACCTTTAGAGTTTTTAGAAGCCCCAATCCTTAAACTGCAAGAAATGGGTGTTAAAATTGAAAGAGTTGATAAAAATTTATACAGGGCAAAAAGAGGAGCTAAGCTTTATCCAGTAGAAATTATTACAGCTCCCTATCCGGGATTTGCTACTGATTTACAACCCCTATTTTGTGTTCTTATGACCCAAGCTCAGGGAATTTCTTTTATTAGAGAGAACCTTTTTGAAAATCGTTTTCTTTATGCCTTTGAGCTAAATCGTTTAGGTGCAAAAATTACTATTGAAGAGCGGACTGCAATAATCTCTGGACCAACCCCTCTTACTGGTTCCCCTGTAAAGGCAACGGATTTAAGAGGTGGAGCCGCTTTAGTTTTAGCTGGACTTATTGCAGAAAATACCACTACTATTTATGAGGCTGACTATATTGAAAGAGGATATGAAGCCTTACCAGAAAGGATTAAAGCCTTAGGTGGAAACATAGAAGCACTATGAGCCTAAGAAATTTAAAAGAAATCATAGGACAAAAACCAGCAATAACACTGCTTACCAGAGCTATTCAAAAAAAACAAATATCTCACGCCTATCTTTTTTGTGGTCCAAAAGGTGTAGGAAAAAAAACAACTGCAAGAGCTTTCATCTATCATCTATTTTGTCAAATAAATCCTGAAGACCCCTGTGGTAAATGCCTTTCTTGCCAGAAATTAGATAAAAACATCCATCCTGATGTATATTTTATTGCTCCTGAGCTAAGGGATATTAAAATAGAGAACATAAGAGCAATAGAGCGTTTTCTTCGTACAGGTCCCTTAGAAGCTCCTTTTAAGGTGATTTTTATGGAAAAGGCTGAAAAATTAAATCCAGAAGCAGGAAATGCCCTTTTAAAATCATTGGAAGAACCGCCTCATTATGGTCTTTTTCTCCTCATAACAGAAAAACCCTATCAAATTTTACCAACCATACTTTCCAGAACTCAAATAGTAAGGTTTAGACCTTTACCTATCAAATCCATCAAAGAATATTTGATAAAATGCTACCAGATTGAAGAGACCTTAGCACAAAGCTTAGCTGAACTTTCTCAGGGAAGTTTAGAAATTGCCCTTGAAATTTTAGACTCTGGGCTTTTAGAAGAGTTAATTGCCTTCATAAAAGCCTCTGCTGAAAAAAATATTTTCCAAAAATTAAAAGTTATAGACAAACTGATAAAATTAGATAAGAACAAACTTGAACTCTTTCTCAATCTATTAGCTCTATGGATATGGTCATCCTATCTCAAAAGAATAACTCAAGATTTCTATCCTCAGGCACTACCAGAAGAGATTTATCAGGGCAATCCTTATAAAGCCCTCTCCCAAATTTCCCAAACTCAAAGTGCATTAGAGTATTTTTTAAACAAAGAACTCACTTTCTTAATACTCTCTAAAAGGCTTTTTTCTTCCCTCCCAGAGTATTCAAATTCCACCCATCAATCGTTCCCTCAAGAATAATCTTTTTAAAATGGAATTATTTCCTCAGAGTTGATAAGGATATTTGGTAGCCTCAGGCTTTAGCTAGCGGGATTAAAAATGTTTAGCTCATCTAATAAAAAATAGAAGCGTAAAAAGAATATGGAGCATTAAATATCCTATCAAGGAAAAATGTAGAAATTTTTCTTTTTTAGGATCAAACACATAAAAAGAAAAGAGAAAAAAAGGAAGCATTAGCCAAAAAAATACTAAAAGTGGAGGAAGATATTTTAGCATTTCTTGAGCACCGATAAAAAACCAGGGACCTCTTGCCTTAAAACCTTGATAAGCCTTTAGAGGAAATTCCATAATAAGTGGCAAGAAAAGGATCACAAAGTAATAAGGAAAATTGTTCCATCTAAATAGGGCTTTAATCTTGAAATGCCACAAAAAAAGACCTAAAGCTAAGAAAAAGGATAAAAAAATATGCCAGTGGTAAACTCTTACCAATCCCACCTTTGAAACACTAAAGAAAATTCTATTTAAAAATTCCCCAACATAAGGCACAGATAAGAGAATATTTTCCCCTATGGAAGCAGCTAACTCTCCTGTCTCATCTTGTCTAAGTACATACCCAGAAAAGGTAATAAAAAGCAATAAAAAAAAGGACAAAATTAGAAGTATCCATGCTAATTTACCTTTTAAGAGATAAAATTTCTTAAAAACACTTTCTAAAAAATGCAAAAAAAGTCCTATTAAAGCTAATTGCGATGATATATAATGAAGCTCTCTCCAATATCTTCCCATAGGCACAAAATTCTCAATTTTAAGCACACTTAACAGAGGTTCTGTATAAAAGTAATGAAAGCTTAAAATTAAGCC
>JBKBTC010000119.1:0-2542 GCA_046291435.1 Caldimicrobium sp.
GAGGCAGTCTCCCTTGCAAAGAAGCAAGAAGAGGAGGACAACTTTGTGAGGAGAAATGTCTTGGCACTGAAAAAGAAGCTTGTGGAGAAAGGTGTAAAAGAGGATTTAGCAGAACGACTTGCTACAGTTAGAATTTTTAGCACTCCCCCTGGAGCATACGGAACAAATCTTGATAAAGTTATCCCTATGTCTAATACTTGGGAAAATGAGAAACAGGTTATAGATGTCTATTTTATGAGAGAAAGTCACCTCTATGGGCAAGGTTTTTGAGGGGAGAAAATTTTTAGCTCAGACTTGGGGCTTGAGGGAAAAGAGGATTTAAGCTTGTTTATATTTAAGAGGGCTCTTTCTGGTACTAAAATAGTACTTCATAGTATATCTGGCAATGTATATGCTACTTTGGATAATGATGATTACTTTCAGTATCTTGGGGGAATGGCGATGGCAGTTCGTGCTATTGATGGAAAAACCCCTGAGGTATACATTACCAACTTGGCAAATCCCAAAAAGCCAACACACGAGACCTTAGAGAAATTTATGGGAAGGGAGCTGAGGTCAAGATATCTAAACCCTGAATGGATAAAAGCTATGAAGAAAGAGAAATATGCTGGAGCTCGCTTCATTGATAAAGTGATTGAACACCTTTGGGGATGGCAAGTAACAGTTCCTGAAGCCGTTGATTCTTCAAAATGGACTGAAATGTATGAGACCTATGTTTTAGACAAATACGGATTAGGAATAAAGGACTTCTTTCTGAATGCAAAGAATATGTGGGCTTACCAGTCAATGGTTGCAAGAATGCTTGAAACAATTGGGAAAGGCTATTGGAAGCCAGATAGGAAAATTATTGAAACACTGGCAAAGGAATATGCTGAGAGCGTAAAAAAAGTTGGGCTTGCCTGCTGCGACCACACTTGTAATAATCCAATACTAACTAAGTTTACCGCAAGTGTTCTTATCTCCGTGCCAGGCTTAGAACATTATGTAAAAGACTTTATGGATGCCCTAAAAAGCGTGAAAGAAAGAGAAATAAAGTATGAAAAACAAAACCTCGGGGAAAAGTCAACCTCCAATCCCTTAGCACCAGATGAAAAAGGGAAAAAAGTAGAAGGCTACGAAATGGAAACTATAAATTTATCAAAAGGTGCGACCTCCGCTCCAATTCCTTACCTCTTTTTAATTTTCTTTCTTGTTTTTGTTGCTATAATTCCCTTGGACTAAGAAAACCAAAATAATGATTTTTTTAGGTTTTATTGATGAAAGCTTTATTTGAGATTGTGAAAAAAGACACTTTAACTTGAGAGTTATTTGGTATTATTTTTTAAAAAAAATAGCACAAATTTTTTGATATATTAATTAAAGTAAAAGGTGAAATGTAGGAAGTGATGAGAGAGTCCCATCCTGAATTCATCCTGAATTATGGAAAAGGGTTTGCCAGGAGAGGAAAACAAAGCATGAAGTTGGTAGAAAGATTTATCTCAAGCAGGTAAAGGAAAGAATTGCTAAGAGCCTTGGAATTAGAGAGGAGGAATTAAATAAATAGCCTATGGAGAAGACTGTTAGGAGATTTTCTCTGTTTATATCTCTCTTAATTCACGCAGTGGTGCTTGCTATACCTATATCCTTTACTGTTAAAAAGCAATTTAATGAGGTTGAGGTCTTCATATTAGATGAAAGACCTATGCCTCTTTTACCAAAAAAAGAGGTTGTGAATAAACCAAAGAAGACAGAGTTGCCTAAGAGCAAGGAATTACCTGAAGAAAAACTACCTCCAAAAATAGTTGAAGAAAAGCTTCCTCAAGCTAAAGTAGAAGCCAAAAGAGAGGAAAAGGTAGTCCTTGAACAGAAAACGATCGAGCCTACGGAGAGGGTAGAAAAAGAAGAGGGAAAAGTTTCAGTAAAAGCTCCCCCTACGGTCTTTGGAAATCCTTCCGTTTCCTCCTTTGAAAAAGTAGCCTTAAGTGTTGTGCCTACGGGAGGAGAAAAGGGGGAAAAAAAGAGGATAGAAGAGTTTGAGTTTGGTTCCAATTATGGACCAAGATTTCTTCATCGTGAAATGCCTGTCTATCCTTTAATTGCAAGAAGGCTTGGAAAGGAAGGAGTCGTAAAGCTTCGGCTAACGATAGATGAAAGGGGAAGACTTTTAGAGGTTGAAGTCTTAGAAGGGGCAGGATATGGCTTTACTGAGTCCGCTCTTGAGGCAGTAAAAAAATCCACCTTTATTCCTGCATACAAGGAAGGGAAACCCATAATGTGCAAAGCCCTGTTAACTATAAGGTTCACTTTAAGGAGGGGTGAATGATAAAATTTTTTATTAAAGGCAAAGAGAGTAGATACAGAGAAGATAGGATTTACAAAAATTGATTATGCTAAGAGATTTGCACAATGGCTTTGTGCAAAATACTTTTTAATTGAAGAATTAAAAAGTAATACTATAACTAATTTGGTAAAGGGATTTATGTAGATAAAAAATTTTAATAAACTTAATAAATTTACAGGGGGCTTCGGTCAAGATGCCCCCTGTTTGCAAGGAACTAACAGC
>JBKBTC010000010.1:0-21059 GCA_046291435.1 Caldimicrobium sp.
GCAGGAGACAAGCAAAATCTTCAGAAATCTTGAAAAATTCGGCATATCCTCCATGGGCATCTTTACCTGTGCCTTTAAAATCTTTACATAAATTTTCCAAACCATTCATGCAGTATTCACAACTTCCACAAGCTTCATAGATCCACCCTACCCCAACAAAATCCCCTACCTTAAATTTTTTTACATCTTTTCCAACCTCAATTACCTTTCCCACAATTTGATGCCCAGGAATAATAGGCAAAAATGCTGGGCTTGCTCTTCCTTCAATTTCATCAATCTCAGTATGGCATACTCCACAAGCCTTCACTTTTATTAAAATCTCTTTTGAACCAATATTTGGCTCTGGCACTTCTTTTAAAATGAGACTCTTTTCAGAGAGAGGACCTATTTCTTGTATAAACCAGGCTTTCATAGCACATCCTCTATTATACTTCAACACTTCTTAGATGTAAACTTTCTACTTAAGGAATTAGTGAATTGTCCCTACAAAAATTTTAATTCATTTGGCAGGCGCAGGCTTTAGCCTGCGTGAACACAACCTAAGGGTTTCCGTTACCTAAATTGAGGATCCCTTACTAATTCAATAATGGCAATATCTGGAGGAGATAAAAACCTCATAGGAGGACCACCTGTTCCAACACCTTTGCTTATATATAAAAGGGCATTTTCTTTTTTAAGCAAGCCTCTATCCGCTATGTAAAAAAGAGATATAAAGAGTTTACCTATAGGATAGTAAAGACCACCATGGGTGTGTCCTGAGAGCATTAAGTTAAAATGCTTCCAAGCCTCTTCTTCTAATTTAGGTTGATGTTTCAAATATATTAAAAAGGAATTTTTATTAGCTCTTGCGAGTAGTTTTATGTCAGAAGAATTGCCCTGGCATAGGTTAAAAAATTTGCAAGTATCATCTTCGACTCCTACAAGGCTTATATTTAAGTCCTTTATATAAAAAATGTCATCCATTAAAACCTGAAAACCTGCTTTTTTAGTAAACTCTAAAGCTTTTCTTAATCCCCTATAATATTCATGGTTTCCAAGCACAGCATATTTCCCAAAGGGTGGGTTCATTTCAGCTAAAGCTTTAGCTAAAAACTCTCTATTCTCCATATTACCATCCACTAAATCTCCTGTTGAAACAATAATATCTGGTTTTTCTCTGTCGTACACTTCTTTAATGAGTGCAATTTTGTCTAATCCCATAATAGGTCCTAAATGCACATCAGAAATGTGAAGGATTTTTATCCTTGGATGGTGCTGAGGTAATTTATCTGTATTTACGACAAAACGCTCAACCTTTAGCTTCAAAGTCTCATAATAACTATATAGGGAAAACGCTAAAGAAAGACTAAGGACTGTTATAAAAAAAAGAGAGCCTTCCACTGTGAAAAGAAAATCTCTTTTAAAAAATTTTGATAAAACTTTATTGGTAATATTCCATAATTCAAAAAACAGGCTTAGAAAAAATAAATAGAAAACATAGCCCATCCAAAGAAGTGAAAAGAGTCCAAATAAGTAAGAAAGCCTAAGGTTCCCCTTAGCTTCAAAATATTTCCAAATAAAAAGCCCAACATATCCTAAAAGAGCTACCACAATCAATAATTTTTTTAATTTTGAGGGCTTCTTTATGGGTTTTAAGATTTTTAAATAAAGATAGAGATAGACTAAAAAATAGATAAAAAGAAATATTATTACAAAATAAGTCATAAAATTATTTTTATTTAGTTTGGTTTGCTCTAAATATAATTCAACTTTTTTGTTTGAAAACTTTTACGATCATTGTCTTTTATCTGTATCCCTATGCAAGGGAAATATGTTTTTCTTGTAGGCTAAAGCCTGCGGCTATCGAAAGATTCTAAATTTCTGTAAGGTCAGTTGTCCCATAATTTTTGGGTAGTTAAGACATCCTGCCTAAATAAAATTGTAAGGGACTATGGACATACGCCCAAAAATGTTTTTCATAGGGGCGTCTATGAGCCGCCCTATTTAGGTAGCAGCAAGCTTTAGCTTGCGCATGATTTCAATGCGCTTTCTCTCGTCGGATGAAGCTTAATACAACTGAAAAATAACCACAACTGTGAATATGACATTTCAAAATAGGAATTAAAAGCGACATTTTAAAATAGGAACCACGCTTTAAGATTTAGGGCTTGACAAATATAAATTTAGTAGGATTATTAATGCTTTAAAAAAGGGAAGGCAAGTTAGTATGGGTAAGGCGTGTAAAATTCAACCAGCCTTTAGAACTAATAACATTGAATATGCTATCAGAGATATCGTTGAAACCTCAAAACAGGCAAAATCCCTTGGAAAGGATTTAATTTATTTAAATATTGGCGACCCTGTTAAATATAATTTTACGACCCACATCTCCTTAATTGAAGCAGCTTATGAAGCCATGCTTAAGAACCAAAATTCCTATTCAGATTCAGTAGGTATACCAGAAGCAATTTCTGCCATTGAAAAGTATGCTCGAAAAAAGGGTATAGAGCCAGTAAATATATTTATAACTCAGGGAGCAAGTGAAGCTATAGAATTTGCTATAGCAGCTTTGATTAATTCTGGAGAAAATATTCTTCTCCCCTGCCCCTGCTATCCCCTTTATCAAGCTATTATTTCAAAATTAGGTATAGAGCCGAGGTTTTATCTCTTAAAAGAAGAAGCAAATTGGGAGATTGATATTGCCTCAATTGAAGCATTAATTGATAACAAATCAAGAGCTATTGTGATTATTAATCCTAACAATCCAACTGGAGCAGTTTATTCAAGAGAAACCCTAACTCAAATAGTTGAAATAGCCAAAAAATATAATTTAGTAATCTTTTCTGACGAAATATATGATCAATTTATATTGGAAGAAGGAATTGAGCATATTTCTATCGCATCTATCGCTAAGGCTCATCCTGTAGTTACTTTTAATGGTCTTTCAAAATGCTATTTTGCACCAGGCTGGAGAGTTGGTTGGGGCATTATTTCAGGCGACAGAGAAATGCTCGAGGACTATATAGAAGCCATACACAAGTTAGCAAGAGCACGTCTATGTGCCCCCCATCCGCTACAATATGCTATACCTGTTGCACTTTTAAACGATAATGCCTATTTAAAGGAAGTTATCCCTGTGCTAAAAAAACGAAGAGATTTAGTTGTAGAAGGGTTAAATAACATTCCTAAAATCTCTTGTGTAAAACCCTTAGGAGCTTTTTATGCTTTTCCAAAAATAGAGCTGCCTCATATTTCAGACCTTGAATTTGCAAAAAGACTTATTTTAGAGGAAGGAGTAGTAGTTGTGCATGGGAGTGGCTTTGGTAAAAAGGCTGGGTCTAATCATTTTAGGATAATTTTTCTTCCGGAAGAGCCTATTCTTTATGAAGCTATAAACCGAATAGAAAGATTTGTAAAAAAACTCTGCCTTGCATGAGAATACCTTCTGTCCATGAATTAAAAGAAAAATTAGCCAAGCTTTATCCTCAATACCCCTTTTCCTTTTTTACTGAACCCGCAAGAAAAGTTACTCAAATTCTTAGAGAAAACCTGCTTAAAGGAAAAGGGCAAGAAATTAGTGAAGCTGAATTAGAAATACTTCTTAAATCAGCCTTTAATGAATATTTGTCACCCCATTTAAAAAGAGTAATTAATGGCACTGGGGTGATCGTTCATACTAACTTAGGAAGAGCCCCGCTCTCTAAGGAAGTTATGGCTGAAGTAGTTGAAATTGCTCAATATTATTCCAATTTAGAATTTGACTTGAAAACAGGAAAGAGAGGAAGTAGATATGTGCATGTAGAGGAGTTATTGCTCGAATTAACTGAGGCAGAAGCTGCCCTTGTGGTTAATAATAATGCCTCGGCGGTCCTTATATCCTTAAATACTTTAGCTAAAGACAAAGAAGTAATTGTTTCAAGAGGAGAATTAATAGAAATTGGAGGCTCTTTTAGAATTCCTGATGTAATGAAATGGGCTGGCTGCATATTAAAGGAAGTAGGTACAACTAACAAAACTCACTTGTATGACTATGAAAAGGCTATTTCAGACCAAACGGCTCTATTACTGAAAGTCCATAAAAGTAATTATGCCATAGTAGGTTTTACCAAAGAAGTCTCAACGCAAGAACTGGTTTCTTTAGCTCATAGCAGGGGTATTCCTGTTATGGAAGATTTAGGAAGTGGTTGTTTCATTGATTTTTCTAAATATGGTCTAATGAAAGAACCTACCGTTCAAGAAGTAGTTAAAGCGGGGGTAGATGTCATTACCTTTTCAGGAGATAAATTATTAGGTGGTCCTCAAGCAGGAATTATTTTAGGGAAAAGAGAATATGTGGAAAAAATTCGTAAAAACCCTTTAAATAGAGCTATAAGAATTGATAAACTAACTTTAGCTGGGCTTGAAGCTACTCTTAGACTTTATAGAGACGAGGCTTTAGCGATAGAAAAAATTCCCGTTTTAAAAATGATCCTTTTGAAACCTGAAGAATTGAAAAGAAAGGCTCAAAAATTGTTTAAATCTCTAAAGTTCATTAACAACTTTGGTTTTGAAATAGGCATTGTAAATACTATAAGTAAAACCGGTGGTGGAACATTGCCGCTTCTGAACTTAAACTCTTATGGAGTAGCCATCAAAAGTTCAAAGCTTTCCCCACAAGTCCTTCAAGAAAAACTAAGGAGCTTTTCACCACCCATAATAGCTTTAGTAGAAGATGATGCAGTAGTAATAGATGTACGCTGCCTCTTTGAAGAAGACTTTATACATATTAAAAACTTCTTTTTAAACCTAAAAAATGAATTACTTAAAACCTCCTAATGCAGAAAAACTCTACCCACTTCTTAAACTTTATTTAGAACATAGATACCATCTTCCTTTTGAAGAAAACTTTAAACCCTTTAAAACTAAAACAGAAACCCTTTTAGAAAATTATCCAAAAACCATAGGAACCCTATTTGTAGAAAGATATCTTCTTGAAAACTATCAAAGGAACTTTTATTCAAAAAGCTTACTCCAAAAACTTTTAAAATTCCAAGCCATACCAGGATATATCATTAAATTTAAAAAAAAGCCCCCCTCAAAATATGTGTTTTTTAGATTAGATAACATATATTTTTATCCCCTATTTTTTGGTGAAACAAAAGATCTCTTTATCCATCTATGGAGCAATAAAAAGAACTTTTGTGCCCTTTATATAGAACTAAAAAAAGAAGAAAATAACGAGCAATTAAAAGACCTTCTAAAGCTTGCTGATAAATTTCATTTTACCCGAATTTCCCCTAAGGCAAAAGAAGAAATTTACGACCTTTTTGAATTATATAGCAAATACTCTGTCAATCTTTGGGAAAAACTTCTTAAAAAAAGCAGTTTACTCCTAATAACCACTTATAAAGAGGGACACTTAGAAACACATTTAAAACCTAAGTTTTCTTTTTACGGCAAAAGGTTTAAATTTTATCTATATGAGGCAAAGGATTTAGAAATTATAAAAACTCGTCTAAATAGCGGATCTGCAACCTTAGGGATTATTTCCAGCGAGCTTTTAAGAGACCCTATCTTTTTTAAGATTAATCCTTTTCTTTTAGGGATTGCCACTTTGGAGCACGCAAAGCGTGCTAATAAACCCTTTCATATTCTTGATAAATTCACTCTACATGTGCTGGCAGACCTATTTTATGAATGGGAAGATTTAGGCTCTGCACTTACCTTTTACGAACTTGCTAAACCATATACCCTTCAACCTATTGAATTAACTTTAAGTGTCGCTTCTGTATATTATTTGTTAGGAAATTTAGAAAAAGCTGAAAATACTTTAAAGTCCAAACTTTGTGGTTGCCTAAAAGAGGACCCAAGAATTCACTACAATTTAGGTATAATTTATCAACAAAAGGGTGATGAAGAAAGAGCAGAATACCATCTTTTTAAAGCCTATCTTTTGGACAGAGAAAATGCTCTTTTTAGAAAACGACTGCTTGATTTTCTTTGGGAGAAAGAAAGATTTGAAGATATAGATAATATATTGCATAATGTAAAGGAAAAAACACTTGATGATAAAATTTTTCTTGGGAAAATTGCTTTTTTAAATAAAAGGTATAAAGAAGCTTTGGACTGGTTACAAGAGATTAATTCTTATGCAGATAGGGATGGCACAGCACTCTTTTTTTTAGCTTGGCTTTATTTATATTTTAAAAAAGAAAAAGAGGCAGCAGAGCTATTTTTAAAAGAGGCAAAAGAAAAATTAAGCCAAGAGGAGCTAAATAAATTAATCCATTCTTTTGGACTTCCTCAATGAGGATAACCATACTTGGCTCAGGCACAGGTTGGATCACTTCTAAACGATCATCACCTGCTTATTTAGTTTCCCGAGATAATTTTCACTTACTCTTAGATTTTGGTCCTGGCACTTTAAGACAACTTTTAAAGATAGGACTAAACCTAAATGATATTACAGCTATTTTTATTTCCCACTTTCACCCAGACCATATATCTGACCTTATTCCTTTTTTGTTTGCCACACGCTACAGACTTGGATATCAAAGAAAGGAAGGCTTTGAACTTATAGTTCATAAAAACTTTTTAGAGCTCTATGAGGGTTTAAAAAAGGCTTTTGGACACTGGGTATGCCCTCCTGAAGACCTAATGAAGTTAAAATTAGTTTCTGAAAGTTCAAGTTTTACCATAGGTCCCTTTAGAGCTCAAACTATCGGGGTGAATCACAATCCAGAATCTTTAGCTATTAAACTTGAAGTTAATGAAAAAACTTTAGTTTATTCTGGCGACACTGGATTTTGTGAGGATTTAATTGAATTCTCAAAAGGTGTAACCCTATTAATATTGGAATGCGCCAATTCTGAAAATGTTTTAGCTCCAGGACACCTTAGCCCAAAGGAGATCGCAGAAATAGCTGGAAAAGCCAATCCTGAAACCTTAATCCTTACCCATTTTTACCCACATAGTGAAAATCCAAATTTAGAAATTATAAAAGAAAAATTTGAAGGTAAAATTATCTTAGCTGAAGATTTTCTAACTCTTGAACTTTAGCAAGCTAAGCATCACATATTAGGAGGACTTATGGAAGGACTTGACCCAAAGATTTTACAAAAACTAAAAGAAAAAGTCCAAAAAGAACTCGCTCAGCGTGAAAAAGAGTGTATAGAATTTTGGTTAGAGGAATTACTAAAAATTTATCAAAAAAAACATGCCACCCTGGAAGAACTTAAAAGTGAATTAAGACTCTATATTGATAAAATGAAAAATCGTTTAGAAATTTTGAAAACTAAAGGATATTAATAAAGAGGAGGATAAGGTGTATTATTTAAGCACAAGAGGGGGAAGCAAGAAGTTAAGTTTCTCAGAAATTGTCTTTGAAGGTCTTGCTCCGGATGGTGGCTTATTTGTGCCAGAGACAATTCCTACTATTGATGAGAAAACAAAAGAAAAATGGCAATCTTTAAGTTATACTGAATTAGCTTATGAAGTTTTCAAGCTCTTTGCCACAGATATTCCAGCTGAGGATTTAAAAGGTCTTATTGAGAAAAGTTATAAAACCTTTCGTAGTCCTGAAATTACTCCCTTAGTGAGGGTTGAAGATTTTTATGTGTTAGAGCTATTCCATGGTCCAACCTATGCCTTTAAAGATATAGCTCTCCAATTTTTAGGGAATCTTTTTGAGTACCTACTTAAAAAAACCCAAAAAAATATAACCATTCTTGGTGCTACTTCGGGAGATACAGGAGCAGCAGCTATTCATGGTACAAAAGGTAAAGAAAATATAAACATTTTTATACTCTTTCCTTATGATAAAGTTTCTCCTATACAGGCACTAATGATGACAACGGTTTTAGAGGAAAATGTGCACAACTTAGCCATTCTTGGAACCTTTGATGATTGTCAAAGGATTGTAAAGGAAATTTTTATGGATTTATCCTTTAAGAAAAGATACCATCTCACCTCTATTAATTCCATCAATTTTGCAAGGATTTTAGCTCAGATTGTCTATTACCTATATGCCTATTTTAGAGTTTGTGAGAGAGAAGGTATAAAAGAAGCTCGCTTTTCTGTACCCACTGGCAATTTTGGAAATATCTTTGCAGGCTATCTTGCCAAAAGAATCTTGGGTTATGGCATTGATAAACTCATCTTAGCTACTAATGAAAATGACATTTTAGCCCGTTTTGTTAATAAGGGAGATTACTCAGCAAAAGAGGTTATCCCAACCATTAGCCCTGCAATGGATATTCAAATAGCAAGTAATTTTGAAAGATATTTGTTTTATTTTTATGAAGAAAACCCTGAGAAAACAGCCAAAGCTATGGAGAATTTTACAAGAAATAAAAAACTTTCCTTTTCTCAAGAAGAATTGGTAAAAGTGAGAAAGGACTTTTTAGCCCTTTCTGTTTCACAAGAGGAAACCTTAAAAACCATTCAAAGAGTTTATGAAAATAATGGGTATCTTTTAGATCCCCATAGTGCCATAGGAGTTAAGGCAGGGCTTGAGTTAAGGGGTGATAAACCTCTTATTTGCCTTGCTACAGCTCACCCTGCTAAGTTCCCTGAAACCATAAGAAAAGCCATTCATAAAGACTTTGAACTACCTAAGGAAATAGAAGAATTAAAATTTAAAAAACAAAAATTTGAAATCTTAGAGCCAGATGTTGTTAAAGTTAAAAACTTCATAGAAAATAAAGTTATCTTTAATAAGTAATAACAACCGCCTTTTCTTTTATCTGCTTTTCCATGCCATACTTTGAGGGTCTTCTTTCCTTTTATCACAGCCTAAGGTTTGGGGCTACCAAAAAAATCCAAATAATTTTGTAGGGACAATTAATAAATTGCTTAAAATATCTTTATATGGGTGTCTAGATCTACTACCATAATGTTATTCCTATAAATATATCACACTTTTTTACTATTTTCAAAGGTCACATTATCCTTCTTCTAATTTTCCGCACCTTCCTCCAAAGATAACCTGCTTTCTACTCGCAGGCTAAAGACTGCGGCTACCTAACCCTTTGAATTCCCCTGTTTTTCGGTAGCCGCAAGCTTCAGCTTGCGCTCTCTCAGGCTAAAGACTTAAGCTGTCAAAAAATCAAACACCATAAATGTGACATTTCAAAATAGAAATTAACTGCGACATTTTAAAATAGAACTTCTGAGGAATTTTTCACCCTTGACTTTTTCCTTTTTTTGGATAAAAAAGTACCAAATTAATCCCAAAGGCAGGGAGGGGTTATGATTGAATTAGAAAATCTTAGTAGGAGAAGTTTTTTAAAAATTTGCACGATCCTAACTGCATCTATGGGTTTACCTTTTAATTTTGTGGAAAAGGTTGAGGCGGCACTTCAAGTTAAAAAAAAGCCTACCGTTATTTGGCTTAATTTTATGGAGTGCACAGGCTGCACTGAGACCCTTCTTCGCTCCTCTCATCCTCCTTTAGCGAGGTTCTTACTTGAAATTGTCAATTTAGAATATCATGAAACTTTAATGGCTGGTGCAGGCATACAAGCTGAAGAAGCTCTTAAAAGGGCAATGCAGAATTATAAAGGAGAATATATCTTAATCGTAGAAGGAGCTGTATCAACTAAAGATGGAGGGATATACTGTCAAATCGGCGGTAAACCTGCCCTCCAAATTCTAAAAGAGGTAGCAAAGGAGTCAAAACTTGTCATAGCTTATGGAACTTGTGCAGCCTTTGGTGGAATTCAAGCAGCTCATCCTAATCCTACGGGAGCAGTGGGAGTTGAAGAGATAATTGGAAGTAGTAAGTTAATAAATATTCCTGGATGCCCACCTAATCCCTATAATTTGCTCGGTACAGTGGCCTATTTGTTAACTTTTAATAAGCCACCTGAGATGGATGAATACAAAAGACCAAGTTTTGCCTATGGGCGAAGAATACATGATCATTGTGAGAGAAGACCTCATTTTGATGAAGGAAGATTTGCGGAAGCCTTTGGAGATGACGGACACAAGAAAGGCTACTGCTTATATAAATTAGGGTGTAAGGGACCTGTAACCTATGCAAATTGTTCTATACTTAAATTTTGTGATATTGGTGCCTGGCCTATTGGTGCAGGTCACCCTTGCCTTGGATGCACAGAACCCTATTTCTGGGATAGAATGACTCCCTTTTATGAACACCTTCCCAAAGTTACTATTCCCGCGGGAGAAGGCATTATTGCAGATGCGGAAAAGATTGGAAAATATGCCTTAATCGGAGCAGGTGCAGCTATAGGATTGCATGCAGGTGCTGGTTTAATTAAAAGAATGGCTAAAAAGAAGAAAAAAATCCAAGAAAAAGAATTAAAGGAGGAATAATATGGCACAAAGGATCACCATAGATCCTATTACCAGGATTGAAGGTCATTTAAGAATTGATGTAGAAGTAGAGGGTGGAAAGGTAACAAATGCTTGGGCTTCAGCTCAGATGTGGAGAGGCATTGAGATCATTCTTAAAGGTAGGGATCCAAAAGATGCCTGGATGTTTACACAAAGATTTTGTGGTGTTTGCACTACTGTGCATGCCATTGCCTCTGTGAGAGCAGTGGAAAATGCTCTAAAATTAGAAATTCCCCTAAATGCCCAATATGTAAGAAATATAATCCTATGTGCTCACGCCCTTCATGATCATATAGTACATTTTTACCATCTTTCAGCTTTGGATTGGGTTGATGTAACTTCTGCACTTAAGGCAGATCCCAAGAAAACAGCAGAACTTGCCCAAGCAATTTCAGATTGGTCGGGAAATAGTGAAACTTATTTCAAAGAAGTTAAAGATAAACTTGCTACTCTTGTTTCAAGTGGACAATTAGGTCCATTTTCATCAGGATACTGGGGACATCCCCAAATGAAACTCCCTCCAGAAGTAAACCTATTAGCTGTAGCACACTATTTAACTGCATTGGACTATCAGTATAAAGCAAATCAAGTAGTAGCTATCTTTGGCGGGAAAACTCCCCATATACAAACAGTTGTAGTAGGAGGAGTTGCTTTAGCCATAAATCCTGAAAACCCAGCCACATTTAATTTAGAAAGACTTATGTATGCTAAAGAGCTCTTGATGCAAGTAAAAGAGTTTGTTCAAAAAGTCTATATTAATGATGTAATAGCTTTAGGAGCTCTTTATTCTGAATGGTTTGACATTGGAAAAGGTATAACTAACTATCTGGCAGTCCCTGATTTACCCGTAGACACAAAGGGAACAAACTTTGACCTACCAGGTGGAACTATTTTTAACGGAGATCTTTCTACTTACCATCCCATTTCAAGTTTTGATGATGAATATTTTAGAGATAATGTTGGAGAAAGTGTAGTGCACTCTTGGTATAAAGATATAGGGCTCAAACATCCATGGGAAGGAGACACTATTCCTGAATATACTGGTTTCAAAGCTGATGGAAAATATAGTTGGTCAAAAGCTCCTCGTTTTAAAGGAGAGCCTATGCAAGTTGGTCCTTTAGCTCAAGTTCTTATGGGTATAGCATCAAAACATGAGCTTACCCTTAAATGGCTTAATTATGCTTTAGAGAAATGCTCTGCTTTAGCCAAAAAACCTATTACCCTTGATAAACTCCATTCAACCATGGGAAGACACTTAGCCAGAGCGATAAGGGCAGCTATGCTTGCAGATTTAGCTCTAAAACATTTAAATCTACTCCAAGAAAACATAGTGAAAGGAGACTTGGAAATTTGGCCTTTTAGAAAGGGCATAAGCTTTCCATCTGGGGAGATAAAGGGTTTTGGTTTTCATGAAGCCCCAAGAGGAACCCTTTCTCACTGGGTAGTTATTTCAAATGGAAAAATTAAAAATTATCAAGCCGTAGTACCATCAACTTGGAATGTAAGCCCCAGGGATAAAAAAGGCAGACGAGGTCCCTATGAAGAGTCTTTAATAAATAATCCTGTAGTTAAACCTGAACAACCCTTAGAAGTTTTAAGAACGATACACTCCTTTGACCCCTGTATTGCCTGTGCTGTGCATCTTTTTGATAAAAATAAAAAAGAAATTACTCGGGTAAAAGTTTTATAAAGGGGGGAATAAAAATGAAAATTGAACCAAGGCTCTATAAAAGAGTTTTTGTTTGGAGTTGGACTTTAAGACTTTTTCATTGGGTCTTTGCTTTTTCAACAATTACTCTTATTTTAACAGGTCTATATATCCATAATCCTCCGGTAACTACAACCTGGGCTGAGTTTAGACCCTCCTTTCTTATGGCAACTCTTAGATATTATCACTTCGTAGCCGCTTATTTTTTTATAGGAGCCTTGCTTTTACGGATTTATCTCCTTTTCTTTGGAAATAAATACGAAAAAGCTATAGATTTCCTACCCATAAATAAGGAAAATATCATTTCTCTTTGGAAAACTTTAAAATTTTATTTATATCTTACAGATGAACATGAATGGAGAGTTGGTCACACTGTTTTAGCTGGAGTTATGTATTTCATCATTTTTATTACTGCTATTCTTATGACCTTAACAGGATTATACCTATTATATCCTGATACTATCTATATTAAAAAATTAGGTACTTTTATCTTTGGTACACCCCAAATGGCTCGTTTCATTCATTACCTATTTCATTGGATTTTTACTTGCTTTGCCTTAGCCCATATTTATGTTGCTATATGGAATGACTTTAAAGCTCCTGAAGCAATTATATCTGGAGCATTTTCAGGCTCTAAATTTCTACCAGCGGATGTAGTAGAAAAAGAAATTAAGAAAGAAGCCCCTTATATTTAAAATAAGCTAAGCAGGCACCCTCTGAAGAGACCATACAGGGTCCAATAGGTGTTTCAGGTCTACACGCTTTCCCAAAAAGCTTACACTCTATAGGTTTTGCTTTTCCTTGTAAAATTTTATTACATAAGCAAGCCTTGTATTTTTTTACTAAAATAGGCTCTGCCCACTTGTATTCGCCATCTATATCGCTAAAAAAGTCCTTAATCCCAAGTCCGCTCTTTGCCACTATTCCAAGGCCTCTCCAAGGAAAATCTCTCTCTTCAAAAACTTCCTTCATTAACTCTTGAGCTTTTGGGTTCCCTTCATAAGTAACTACCCTTCGGTAAGCAATCTCAACACCCACTTTTTTTTCATAAATCCTCCTTATGAGCAAATACAGAGCCTCTAATAAATCTAAAGGCTCAAACCCTGCTATGACGATGGGAATTTCAAATTTATAAGAAACTTTCTCGTAAGCTTTGGCTCCCATAACAGCACATACATGCCCTGGTCCAATTATTCCATCCACATAAACACCATCCCTCTCAAATAAATAATCCAGCACAGGAGGTGTCAACAGATGATTAGAAATAACTTTCAAATTAGATACCCTATCAGATTTAGCTTTAACTATTAAAAATGCGGTAGCAGGAGCTGTAGTTTCAAAGCCTATAGCAAAAAAAATCACCTTTTTAGATAAATTTTCTTTTGCAATAGACATAGCTTCCATAGCGTTTGAGACCATTCTAATATCATAGCCTTCTGCTCTTAAACTCAAAAGAGATTTTCCCTCACTGTTTGATACTCTCAGTAAGTCTCCATAGGTTATAAAGATACTATTCCTTTCCTCTGCTAATTTTAAAGCCATTTCTAACCTTTCAGAACTTAGTACACACACTGGACAGCCTGGACCATGGAGAAATTCTATTTCAGGCATAAATATCTCATCTATCCCATATTTTAAAAGGGTATGAGTATGTCCTCCACAAAATTCCATAATTCTTATGGGCTGAGATTTTCCTTTCAACAGTTTTTTAATCTCAGATATAAGCTTTTCCGCCAAACGAGGATTTTTAGTAATATGAAAAAGGTCACTCAGTGTAAAGTTCATTATAGGTTTTTAAGATTTCCTGTGCTTCTTTAAGATTAATTTTTTGTATAGCAAATCCTACATGCACTAAAACCCAATCTCCTGGTGCTACAGGTTCAGGCAAAAGGGAAGTATAAATTTCTTTAACAACTCCTTGACAAGAAGCCTTTGCCGTAAAAGGACCTAATATCTCTACAATTTCGTAAGGGAAAGCTAAACACATTTTATTTTTTCCTCTTTAGCTACTTTGTATACATACCATATCCTCTGAAGGGCAGTAAAATGGGTTAAAAAAGCTATAAAAGTTAGGGCTACAAAGATAGTTTCCAAGATTAAAGATAAAATGAGAATTAGAATCCTTTCAAAACGAGTTAAAAGCCCAACTTTACAAGTTAAGCCAAGACCTTCTGCTCTTGCTCTGGTATAACTAACCATTAAAGATCCAGTAATACCTAAAAAGCTTATTATTATACCAGCAATTGACCCCTTAAACATATAGTAATAAATGAAAGCTAAAAATAAAAAAATTTCGCCATAACGATCTAAAGTAGAATCTAAAAAGGCACCAAATTTTGTGATCTTGTTCGCTGTTCTTGCAAGTAGACCATCTATTGCGTCAAGGGGAGCAAATATGACTAAGACTAAACCAGCTATTAGAAACTTGCCCTGAGCAATAAAAAAGGCACTAATAACAAAACCTAAAAAACACAAAAAGGTAATCACATTTGGATGAACATTCCACTGCATCAAAATTTTCACTATAGGTAACATATAAGGCTCTGTAGATAATTTTATCTTTTCTGATAAACTAAACTTACTCATATTTCCTTTTCTCTAAAATCCTATATTGTATAGCCTCTGCTAAATGTTCTTTTTTAATTATTTCACAGCCTTCTAAATCTGCAATAGTTCTTGAAACTTTTAGTATTTTATGTACAGCTCTTGCAGAAAATCCTAACTTTTCTAAAGCTTTTTCTAAAAAATCTTGAGCTCCCTTTTCTAAGACACAATATTTTTTTATTTCCTTTGGTTTTAAATGGGCATTTAATTTAAGTGAAGATCCATATCTTCTTTCCTGAACTTTTCTGGCGCTCATCACCTTTTCTCTAATTTCTTTAGAACTTTCACTTCCTCCAACTTTTTCACCTAAAATCTCCTTTAATTCCACAGGAGGAACTTCCACTTGAATGTCAATTCTATCTAAAATAGGACCTGAAAATTTACTTTGATATTTCTTAATTTCTTGATAAGTGCATTGACACGCCTTTAGTGGATGCCCTAAATATCCACATTTACAGGGATTTGCGGCAGCAACTAACATAAAACGGGCTGGATAAGTCACAGAATAGGAGGCTCGGGTAATAGAAACTTTTCCCTCCTCTAATGGTTGCCTTAAAGCTTCTATTACATCTCTTCTAAACTCGGGAAATTCATCTAAAAATAGCACACCATTGTGCGCTAAACTGATTTCACCAGGTCTTGGTACATTCCCACCACCAATTAGTCCCACATCAGAAATTCCAAAATGAGGATTTCTAAAGGGGCGCTGTGTAATGAAAGGTTTATTCGGAGATAACAACCCTGCTATGGAATAAATCTGCGTGGTCTCTAAGGCTTCTTCATAAGTTAATGGAGGAAGAATGCTTGGAAGCCTTTGTGTAAGTATAGTTTTTCCAGCACCAGGTGGTCCAAGAAGAAATACATTATGCCCCCCTGCAGCTGCAATCTCAAAAGCCCTTTTGGCTAACACCTGCCCAGAAACTTCACTAAAATCTCCAGAAATTTCCTCTTCAAAGGAGAAACCCTTTAAGTAGTCTTCCTCTATTTCTGGTTGCTTTTCAAATTTTAAATAATCCACAACCTCTCTTAAATGTTTAAAACCTAAAACTTTAAAATCTCTCACCAAGGTTGCTTCACGCAAATTCTCTATAGGTAAGATAATTTCTTTAAGGTTCAGCTTCTTTGCTTTTAAAACAAAAGGTAAAATCCCTCTTATCCCTCTTAAACTTCCATCTAAGGACAACTCACCAATAAAAGCTCTATCCTTCAGAGTCTCTACCTCTATTAATTTATCACTTGCAAGAATACCCATGGCGATGGCTAAATCAAAACCCGTGCCCTCCTTTTTAAGGTCTGCAGGAGATAAATTAATGGTAATTTTTCTCAAAGGGAAATCAAATCCAGAATTTACAATAGCAGCTCTAATCCTTTCCCTACTCTCTTTTATGCTACTATCAGGAAGCCCTACGATGATAACTCCTGGAAGCCCCCTTGAAACATAGACTTCAACTTCAACAGGAATGGCTTCAAAGCCAAAGAGGAAAAAAGAAATGATCTTGCTTAACATAAGAAAAAGGGTCTAAAGCAAGAGAGCCCCAGACCCTTTTTGTAATTTTCTTCTCTTATCCACCAATAAATTGCATAAATTTGGGTAAAACTGGGTTGGCATATAGTAAGATCAAAGCAATAACCAAGGCATAAATAACCTGGGTTTCAACTAAAGCTATACCAAGAATCATAGTAACCGTTAATTTTCCTGCAAGCTCTGGATTTCTGGCAATACCTTCACAGGCTCCAGCTGTGGCTTGACCAATACCTATACCACATCCAAGAGCACCTAACCCTACTCCAATCCCAGCAGCTAAAATGATAGCAGAATAAATACCAAATCCAGTCTGGAGCTTATCTCCAGCTGCTTTAGCTACTTCCTGAGCCAAGGCAGGATGAGTAAGCGCTACAAACGCTAAAAGTACCACTAAAAAAATCACCAACTTCCTCATTTCACACCTCCTCCAAAATTTATCTATAAAGTTTCTTTTATCAGAAGGGACTTCCCCCCTGATAAAATTCCTATGGTTAATGGTGTTCCTCAACTGCTCCTGCAAAGTAAACTAAACTTAATAACACAAAAATAAAAGTCTGAATAAAGCCTACCGCTACTCCAAGGATCATAACTGGAAGTGGTGCAAAAAACTTTCCACCTAACATGGTAAGTATTCCCAAAAGAATTTCTTTTGACAAGAGATTCCCAAATAAACGGAAGGAAAGAGAAAGTATCCTACCTACATGACTAAATATTTCTGCTGGTAGCATTAAGGGAATTAGCCATGGTATCGGTCCTAAGAAATCCTTTAAATAACCAAGTCCCTTGTATTTGAATCCCAAATAGTGATAATAAATTATCGTTATAAGCGTTAATCCTAAGGTAACATTAATATTAGCTGTAGGAGACATAAAACCGGGAATTAATCCTAAAAGATTGGAAAAAAGGATATATAAAGCATAAGCAGTTATAAGAGGGAGAACAGTAGGAACAAGTTTTTCAAATTTATCATGAGGTAAATTGCTCTTTGTAAAATTATAAATACTCTCAACCACAAATTCACAAACATTCTGAAAAGCTCCAGGTATAAATTCTTTTTTACTCCGAGCTATAAGGGCAAGAATTATAATTATACCTATAACAAAATAGCTGTGTACCATATGGGGGGCAAAGATCTGTGCCGAAACACCATATTTTTCTGCCTCTTCATAATAATACCAACCAGAGAACAATCCTAATTTTTCAAGTATTAAACAAAGAAATAAAATTGGATGCTCCATTTTTCTTCCTCCCTAAAAGCTTTCTCTTTTTTTAATCCATCTTTTAATAAAAACTACAAATATCTGCAAGTAAATCATAGTAAATCCTAAAAGGATAAAAAAGGGATGCAAAGAAAGCTTAGTTAATAAAAAATAAAATATAATACCTAAGGCAAGTAATCTTAAATACACTTTAATTAAAAATAAAGTTCTCTCTTTTTGATAAGGACGTTCCAAACATAACATCACATTTTGATAAACTTTAAAAATCAAATCTTGCCCTTCCCTTTCAAGGGTTTTGAAATTTATATAAGCAAGAAAACTACCAGCTAAGAAGGACCAAAAAAAAAGTAAACTTTGAAAAATAAGAAGAACACTAACAGAACCTGTTAAAATGGTAAGAAGCATAAAAATATTAAGCTCTTGGAAATAAGACCTATTTCCCTTTTTTATCATCTTTATCCATTTCCTTTAAACGCTTCCTACTATAATACAGTAAATTTTTAATCCCTCCAATAGCACCTAAAATTATAAAAATTGTTGTAATCCAAGGAGCAGTTTTGCCTTTTAGTAGCTTCTCTTCTATTAACCATCCAGTAATTGCTCCTGCAAGAATTGATCCAATTACAGCTATACCTATAGCTAAACTTTCACCTAATACTCTAAATAAAAAAGCTATGTTTCCTTCTTTTTTTTCTTTCAATTTATACTATTTTAGAAAAAGGTTGTTTTTAATCAAAGTCTATTACCAAAAATATTCTCCGAATATGGCATAAATTATCAAAATTTTTAGAAATTTATAGCAATTTTTTGTATCTTTTCATTATTTTTACTCTCAAAATATTCTTTAACTTGTTCTACAAAAGCTTCAAGGCGCATTCTAACACCCATTGATTTCTGTCCATCACAGGGAACTGTTAAAATGGGTAATCTTTCCCCAGTTTCTTCCCTAATCCGTTTCAGAATTGCAGATTGCACATTTCCAGGCATACAGGCAAAGGGAATAACATTTACCAACCCAGAAACACCTTTTTCCAAATATTCTACTGCCTTTCCAATGGAAAGCATAACTTCTCCACCCTCATAATCGGGATGAACATAAATACTTGCTAATTTTTCTAATTCTTCAATGGTAGGATCTTTTGCTCTATCTCCTAAAAATTCTTCAACTATTCTAAGGAAAGCTTCTTCCTCTTTTACTTGGATTTTATTTTCTATAATAAACTTTAAAGTTGCTCCTATGATTCCTATTTTTTTTGCCCACTTTTTAGAAATGAAGTTAATAAAGTAAATCCATTCTCCTACGGGAGGTAATAAAACCTCAAGCCCCATATTTTCCAAGGTTCTATACAAATTTTCATTGGCAAAGGCATTATTTCTCACATAAATCTCTCCCACAACTCCAACCACTGGTAATTTCTCATCTTTCACAGGAACTTGGGAAAATTTTTCCTTGATCTCAAGCATAACCTGAAGCAGATTTTCTCTATGTTCAATGGCTCTCTCTATTTGGGTTAAACTTTCTTTATATAATCTATCTACAGCCTCTTTGTCTAACGCATTGGGACGAGTTTTTCTCAAAAGTTTATCTAATATATCCACAGCAACTACTCCCCTCCAAGCTATGCGTGTAAATTCTCTTCCAACAATTCCTAAGTCATCATAAAACTCTATATCTTGTTGAGGGGAATATATGGGTAAATTTGTTAAGCCAAGATCTCTTAGGATCTTTTTTTGGAGGCGATTATACTGACCAAATCTGCAAGGTCCTGAACCATCTGGCATAAAGAAAACACTTTTTTCGGGATCAAAATCAGGACGATTAATTAATTTTATCAAATCTCCTGTGGTTAATATAGTAGGATAGCATTCCTTACCAGATGTCCATTTTCTACCAAGCTCTAAGGATTCTTCATCTGGCTCAGGCAAAACCTCTGCATTAACTCCGCAAGCTCTAAAAGCAGCTGCTAAGGCTCTTGCATGATCACACATATTAGGTATATAAATGGTCCTTTTCTCCTGGGGATTGATTTTATGAAATTTAAAACTTCTTTTTAGCTCATACACCTTTTTTTTGCTTTTTATACTATCTACAAAAGCCTCAAGCCTTGTCACTAACCCTGCTTCTGCACTATGTTCATCTACTTCTATTTCAATAAAAGGCTTCCCTGCAAGGAGTTCTTCAAAAAAGTGGGCTATAAAAGAATCTGGTCCACAGGAAAAATTAGTAAAATATATGGGGAAAAGATTGGGATTTTCTCTAATATAATGAGCTGCTAATAAAAATCTTTGCCCATATTCCCAATACATACCTTCTAAAGTGTCCCTATCTTTTACTTCATCTAATGGTAGCATCTCCACAGGAAGACCAAGTAATCCCAGTTTTCTTATTTTATGATGAAGAGCAAGATTTGCTCCGGTGTCAAAGGCATTATAAGGTCTACCTACTATGACAAGAACCAAGTCATTACTAAATTCCTTCAAAAGCTCCTTTCCTCGTCTTTTCAAAAATTCATGAAAATCTCTTTGCGCTTCCTCTGCTATCCTCCAGGCTTTCTTAACTTTTTCTAAAGGCTCTTCAAGCATTAGGGCTAAATTTTTTAGTTCCTCCTGAAGAATATGTCTCTCTCTCCCTAAATGGAAAACTGGAGTAATAGTTCTTATACCTAATTCTTTAAAATTCATACTTGCTGGGCTAATCCAAGGTAAACTCTGCACCCAGGGGCATATTTTTCCAAGTTTTAATTCAGGAACCTCTGGAGGTAAATCAGTAATCTGTGGAAGAAATAAATTTTTAACACCTAAATCTAAAAGCGTCTTTACTTGCCCAAGGGCAATCTTTACTGGGAAACAAGGCTCAGCGGGAGCTAATTCACATCCCTTTTTAATAATCTCTTTTGAAGTAGGAGGAGAGAGGAAAACCTTATAACCTAATTCTTGAAATAGGGTAGCAAAAAGGGGTAGCCATTCAAAAAATTGTAAAGCCCGAGGGATTCCTATAACTTGAGAAGAGGATAAATCAATGTTTTCAGGAAGGGGATTTACATAAGATAGAAGCTTTGCTTCCCTCTCAATCGTGGGATTAGGAATTCTTTCATCAGGTTTTCTATGGTCCAACTCGTACCGATCACATCTCCCGCCATAGTAAAAAGGTTGAGAACTATCTACTACTACTTTATGGATTTCACATTGATTAGGACAATATTTACATTCAAAAGTTGATATGAGATACTTCCTTTGCGTCAAATCAAAACCTTTAAATTTACTCTCTCCTTTAGCTTCAGCTTTAGCTAAAAGGGCAACTCCAATTGCTCCTGTAACTTCATTGTTCGGAGGAACGATAATAGGCTTCCCTAAAACCTTCTCAAAAGCGGCTACTACACCTTTATTAAAGGCTACTGCTCCTTGAAAAAATATCTTCTTCCCAATTTTTCTTCCTTCTACTACCTTATTTAAATAGTTATACACGATAGAATAGCAAAGACCAGCCACTAAGTCCTCACGAGGCAGCCCCTGTTGTTGATAATGCAGAAGGTCTGATTGCATAAAAACTGTGCATCTCTCACCCATTTTAAGTGGAGCCTTACTTTTTAAGGCTATCTCGCCAAATTCCTCTATGGGAATGCCTAATTTTACCCCTTGTTCTTGTAAAAAAGAGCCTGTCCCTGCAGCACAGGCTTTATTCATAGTA
>JBKBTC010000120.1:0-2497 GCA_046291435.1 Caldimicrobium sp.
GGGAGAACTGCTATGGGAGGAGATGTCCTGGGTAATATAGGACAAGCAGGGGTAACAACTGCTCCTATAAAAGGTGAGTTTTCAGTTCAAGCCAACTTGCCAAGTGAAAATTTAGATATTTATGTCATATTTGAGCAAAATCTTACTTCTATATTAAGTGCAGAGGGAGTTTATTCTTTAAATAGATTAACAGGAACTTTGTATGTAAAGGATAAACCAAGTAGAATTGCAACTATAGCAAAGCTGGTAGAAGAATTTAGACAAAAATATAGAAGACAAATTATTCTTGACGCCCAGATTATTGAAATAGAACTAAATAAAGGGCATAACTTAGGAGTAGATTGGTTTGAAATTACTAATCTCCTTCTTGGAACAAATAGAATAGCTTTAGATACCCTTGATTTAGGTATAGCTCCCCGAACTGATCAGCCTTCCTTAGCCATTACTATTAGTGGGCAACCTAATATTAATCTTTTATTAAATTTATTAAAGGAATACGGAGAACTAAAAGTAGTCTCTAATCCTAAAATTAGAGTTCTTCATTCTCAACCCGCCCTTATAAGTGTTGGAACCTCTCTGAGTTATATTAAGGAAATCAAAAGAGAGGTACCTACTGGAGTTCAGCAAACTACTATAACTTATACCGCTCAAACTTCTTCTGTTTTTGAAGGTATATTACTCGGAATAACCCCTTTTATTGCTGAAGAAGATGAAATAATTTTACACATAGTTCCTATAAAAAGTGATCTTATAGAGCTAAAAGATGTAAGCTTTGGGGCAGATTATCGTATTACTTTACCTAAGGTCAATTTAAGGGAAATGACTTCTATTATTAAAGCAAGACCTAATGATTTAATTGTTATAGGAGGCTTAATTTTGGATAAAAGTAAAGATACTGAAAGAAAGATAGCTATACCTCTTTTAGGGGACCTTTTTAAACACTCCTTGAAAGATTCAAAAAATAGTGAATTGGTTATTTTAATAAGGGTATTAGTAAATTAAATGGGTGAATTTGGAGAGATTTTAAGGAAATTAAAATATAAAAGTGAAGAAAGAGAAGAAGCTAAAATTCTTGAAAGAAGAGCCACTTTAACTAAATTAACTAAAAGAAAATTTACTTCAATTTTACTGGGGGTTTTTTTTCTTGGAAGTGTTTTTTTGGGTCTGGGTGTGGTTAAGGCTCTTCATTATTTAAAGGTTTTTAAAGATAAAAGGACTATAAGTTCTCTTCCTACTCAGGCTTTACCTTCTTCTCCTCAGACTTTGTCTCCTCCCTCTCAAGTTTTGCCTTCTTCTACAAAGGAGACTTCTCCATCCCCTGCTTTACCTCCTTCTAAAAAAACTAAATCTTCACCTATCCTAACTCAAAATAAGCTAAAGGAGAAAAAAGTTTCTTCCTTAAGTCCTAAATCAAAACTTGCTTTAACTCCTGTAAAGAAATTTCAAAAAGAGAAAGCTTTTAAAAAGGAATCAGAAGAAGAAAAAGTAATTGCTAAGGATGGTTTATTACTTAGAGAAGCAAATCTACTTAACAATCTTCTATTAAATGCGGAAGAAGCAAGAAAAAAGGGGAATTTAGAAGAGGCTATACATTTTTATGAAACCTATTTAAAATATAAAAATGATCCGGATGTGTTAAATAATTTAGGTAGCATTTATTTATTAAAAGGAGACTATGCTAAAGTAGAATATTATGTTAAAAAAGCTTTGGCTTTAAAAAGTGATGAGATCTACCTTTTAAATTTATATTTAGCAAAATTAAAGCAAGGGAAAAAAGAAGAGGTTTGTAAAGAGGTATTAACTAAGGAATTTTCACCTTCTTATAAAAAACAAATAGATAAACTAATTGAATTTTGTAAATAGAACTATGCAAAGAAAGCCCTTAGGTGAAATTTTAAAAGAAAGGGGATTGATAACAGAAGATTATATCCGTTTTGCTCTTCTTGAGCAAAGGGTAAGCAATGAAAAATTAGGAGAGATTTTAATTAGAATAGGAGCGGTTACTGATGTGGAAATAGCTAAAGCTTTAGCGGAACAGTCTGGATTCTCTTTTTTAGATATCACAACCTTAACACCTTTACCACAAGCTTTGGATGCCTTACCTTTCTACTTTGCTAAAAATAACTTGGTTTTACCTTTTGGAATTGAAAATGGTATATTGAAGGTTGCTCTTTCTGATCCCTTTAATATGCATCTTATGTCTGGCGTAGAAAGAATTGCAGGGAGAAAAGTTAATTTCTATATTAGTGGTGCTCAAAGTTTAGCAAAGGGTATAGAGAAATTTTATTATTTTAAAGAACATCCTATTGAAGAAGAATTAAAAAATCTTATTGAGAGGTTGAGACTAAATCCTAATCTTGAATTTAATATAGAAGATCTTTTGAATAACATTTTAATTTTAGGGATTGCAAAGAGAGCAACTGATCTTCATTTGATTCCTACCTCTAAAAGTCTTCAAGTTTTTTATCGTATAGATGGTATACTTGAACCAGTGCTT
>JBKBTC010000121.1:0-2465 GCA_046291435.1 Caldimicrobium sp.
CCTCTTCCTTTACCCCATATTTCCTTGCTATCTTAGCTAAGGTCTCTCCTCGCTTTACTATATGGTATATTTCTTGACTTTGTCTCTCCTTTATTTGCTTTGGCTTTGGGGGCTCCCTTTTTATCACCAACTTTTGTCCAGCTTTGAGCTTTTCCGTCCTTAGGTTATTCCATCTCTTTAAATCCTCTTCCTTTACCCCATATTTCCTTGCTATCTTAGCTAAGGTCTCTCCTCGCTTTACTATATGGTATATTTCTTGAGAAAAACCAGGGCTAATTAATAGATAGCTTAAGGCAATGAAACTTAATATATATAGAAACATTTTATTAATCATTTAAGGCTACTTAGCTCCTTTTTTAATCTATATAGAAAATCTAAGGCTTCTTTAGGGGTTAACTTATCAAGGTCTAACTTATCTATTTTATCAAGAAGATATTTTTTTGCATCTTCTGAAAAAAGGGAGAGCTGTTTTTTCACAAATTTGGGTTTTTTTTGTTCTAAGGTATGAAGTATTTCCCGCGCTCTTTGTAGAACCTCCTCTGGTATCTGAGCAAGTCTTGCTACTTCAATTCCATAAGATTGATTGGCTGCACCTGGCAAAATCTTGTAAAGGAAGACTACTTCTCCTTCCCATTCCCTTACTTCAGCATGATAATTTTTAATCCCTGTATAATTTTTAGCTAATTCAGTTAACTCAAAGTAATGAGTTGCAAGGAGGGTAAAGACTTTTCTCTTATAAAGATGTTCTGCGATAGCCCAAGCCAGAGAGAGTCCATCAAAGGTACTTGTACCTCTTCCAACCTCGTCTAAAAGAACTAAAGACCTCTCTGTTGCGTTATGCAATATATGGGCACAGTCGCACATTTCAACCATAAAGGTGCTTTTACCCCGAATTAATTCATCTCCAGCCCCTATTCTTGTGAAAATTCTATCTAATAGACCTATTTTAGCACTTTTTGCAGGAACAAAACTACCCATATGGGCTAAAATAGCAATCAAGGCGATTTGTCGCAAGAATGTAGATTTTCCTCCCATATTAGGACCTGTAATAATTAGAAGCTCTGATTCCCTCTCTTTCAAAGCTAAACTATTCGGGATAAACTTCTCTTCTCCTAAAATTCTTTCTAAAACAGGATGTCTTCCTTCCTCAATTATTAAGACCTTCTCTTCACATATTTCTGGACATTGGTAGTGATATTTATCTGCCACCTCAGCTAATCCTATAAGGACATCTAATTGTGCAATTACTTTGGCAACCTTTTTAATAGTTTCTGCCTTTTTAGCTACTTCTTTTCTCAATTCTATAAAAGCTTCATATTCTAAATTCTTCAGTTTCTCCTCAGATGAGAGAATTTTTTCTTCTAATTCCTTCAATTCCTTTAAAGTGTATCTTTCTGCATTAGACAAAGTTTGTTTTCTCTCAAAATATGAAGGGACATATTTTATATAACTTTTAGAAACCTCTACATAATATCCAAAGACCCTATTATAACCTATTTTTAGGGTGGGGATCCCTGTTTTTTTGCGAAGCGAAGATTCCAAATTACTTAAATAGAGGAGAGTATTTTCTCGCAACTCTCTAAGCTCATCTATTTCTGTGAGATATCCTTTTTTAAATATATTTCCCTCTTTTAGAGCTTGGGGCGGATCTTCAACTAAAGCCTTATCTAACAATTCATATAAATCTTCCAAAGGCTCTATTTCCTTTTCCATTTCTGATAAAAGTGAGGGACTATCAAAAAAAGTGCTTAATTCTTTTAGGATATTTCTTATAGGGGGGATTAATTTGAGTGAGTCTCTTAAAAGAGCTAATTCCTTTGGGTTTATTACTTGAAGACTTAGTCTATTGCCAAGCCTTTCTAAGTCTGAAATCTTATCTAAATGTTTAATTAAGGTTTCGCGATGTCCCCTTTTTTCCAAAAAAAATTCAATTACCTTTTGTCGTCTCCGAATAGCCTTTATGTCCCTTAATGGATAGAGGATCCATTCCTTTAGAAGACGAGATCCCATAGGGGTACGCGTTTTATCTAAACACCAATAAAGACTATACTTTTCGCTTTTATCCCAGAGATTTTTAATTAGCTCTAAATGGTCCTTTGTCTTTTCATCTAAATAGAGATATTCCTCAGGATAAAAAAATTCTGGCTGAGAAAGCTTGTCCACAAGGTGTGGTTGATAGGTATTTATGTAGTAATAAATGGCAGAAAGAGCAGAAAGAGCTTCATCAGAAGGCTGAGAGAGGGAAAAGGTTTCTCTAAAACGAGTAAAAGCTCCCTTTTCTAAGTAGCTAATGTGAAGATGGGGCAGGTACTGTTTCAAATTCTTAAGGAAAGGGGAGTCTTTATAGGCTTCCTCTACTAAAAGTTCCTTAGGTTCTCTTTTTAGAAGCTCTGAAAAAACTTTATCCTTAGATAATATGGTATATATAAATTCTCCACAAGAAAGTTCTAAAAAGGCTAAGCCAA
>JBKBTC010000122.1:0-2432 GCA_046291435.1 Caldimicrobium sp.
AGCAACTGCTCTCATTATCTTTGTATACTCTTCATGAATCACTGTAATATAACGATAAAAAAGAAAGAAAATTGTAACAATTTTTTTAGGCATTTTCAAATGAAGCATAGCATGGGCAAGAGAAAATACTGAAGAGGTAGAAAGAAGTGCAATTGTAGCTATTATTATGGCATTGCTTTTCAAAGTAATGGATAGAGCATACATTAATCCTTCATAACTTATTTTTAGTGGTCCTAAGTTTATGTAAGGATTTCCCTTATAGCTTAAGGGAATGAAAAGCCATATAAAGGCAATAAAAAAATTTGCTATCAATATTCTTGAAAAAACCGACCTTATCCTAAGATTTGCCATAGCAAGAAGAATAAAAGAAAAGACAAGATATATAGCAGGTGTCCTTATACCTGATGCTAAAGCACAGGTTAGACTAAAAAATAGGAAGACTAAAATTTTTACCCTGGGATCTCTCCTATGAAGAAAACTTTTTCCTTCTGAAAATTCTTCAAGATGCATCTTTCTTTCTTTTAAGAAGCATTATTATAGCCCATACTCCAACAATATATCCAATTCCTCCGATAATCTCTCTTAAACTTACTCTATTTATCTCTTTTCTTAAATCCATGATTTCATTTCTTAGACCTTGCAATTTTACCTCTAAGGCTTCATCAATTATTTCCCTTATTTCCTCTTTGTCTATGGATGCTTGATAATGTGATGATTTATTTTCCTCTTTTGAAGGACTCCTTTCTTTGATTTCTCTTTTTTCTGGAGGTCCCTCAAGGGTATACTCTGTCCTGTGTCCCTCTCCAGCAGAGATTACTACTTTTATAGTTCCCCTTTCCTTTGTTGTAAAACTATATTCACCTCTTTCATCTGTTGAAAGCTCATCTATTTTTTTTCCTTTTGAATCATAAACCTCTACTTTACTGTTTTTACAGGGTGAGCCATCAACAAAGTAACACTCTCCAAAAATTTTATCACCTTCTCTGTATGCATAGGTACTTACTTTATGAGCAGAGGCAAAGTTACATAAAATAAAAGAAATTTGCAAAATCAAGAAAAAATAAAAAGATAATTTAAAAAATCGCTTCATCCTAAAGCCTCCGGTTTAACTTTTTTTAGATATAATACGACAAAACCAGTAATAGTACCCTCAATTACAGAAATAGGAAGATGCATTACAAGAAGAGTTCCAGCCACTGCTGTAAAACTTCTTTCTGTTTCAACAAGGGCAAGGCTTATAAATAAAGTAGCAAATAGCAAGGAGAGCACTCCACCTAAAAAACCTCCTAAAAAAGCTATATTTTTACTTCCTCTTAGAAGTCTTCTAAAAACATAATAGAAAAGCACCGCTGGCATGGCCATTGAAAAAGTATTTACTCCCAGAGTTGAAAGTCCCCCAAACTGAAATAGAATTCCTTGAAGAATTAAAGCAACAAATATGGAAGGAAAAGCTCCCCACCCAAGAAGTATTCCTAAAAGTCCATTTAATACAAGATGGGCAGAGGTAGGTCCAACGGGAACATGAATAAGAGATGCAACGAAAAAAGCTGATGAAAGTACCGCAACCTTTGGTATATCTTCATTTTTTATTTTCTTTAAACCTAAAACAAGACCTCCTACGGATAAAACAGCGCCGATAAGAAGCACCGGTGCTGAAAGGACACCTTCTGATATATGCATTATTTCATCTCCCTTGCTTTAACCCAAATTATTCCTCCAATTTCAACAGGATATTCTTTGCCATCTTTTTTTATTTTGTATGGAGCATCAGTTAATGCAGCAAATCCCCACCATCCAGCCTTTGGAATAGCATAGGTAAAGACTCCATTAGCATCCGCCTTTATAACCTGCGTAATATAGGCATCCTGAGGAGCTTTTATTTTACCTCCCTCATTAAAGTATTCTACTTCCACCTCAGCAAAGGGAAGAGGTTTTCCATTAACTTTTACAATACCCTGAAAAACATTTCCAGCCCAAAGTCCATATGGTCTTGTAAGAGGAACAATTTCAATGGGTAGTCCTATCTCTTTATCCCATCCTTCTTCTTTACCTAATGCTTGCACTACAACCTTAGGATAATGGACTATAAATTTCTCTTCAGCAGGCTCCCAGTATGGTTGTGGTTCAAGATAAAATATGTAGTCACCTGGCTTTTTAATTACAAACTGAGCTTCCCAAGCATCTTTGCCTTTTATTTTCTTATTTACAAGGCTCTGTAGTAAATCAATTTTGTCATCTTCAAACAAAACTCCAAAGGTCTTTGGTTTTTCCAAGTTTAACCATTCTTGTTCAAAAGGGTGCATAAAATAAACTTTCAGCATTATTCTTTTGGGATCTTTTTCCCCAATAATATCATCAGAGGGCATTATAACTCCAAAATGAGCAAATGCTAAAGTGCAAAGTAACAAAGATAGAAATAAAGAGAGTAAGAA
>JBKBTC010000123.1:0-2402 GCA_046291435.1 Caldimicrobium sp.
GGTGGAAGAATTGGGTTAATCAATCCTTTTAAATTTTCTTATTTTTAGGTGGTCGCAAGCTTTAGCTTGCGCATTTTTATTGGGTTTTAACGCATTTGATAGCCGCAAACTTTAGGTTGTGCAAGAGTTTATAGCCCTGTAAATTCCTTCGCAGGCTAAAGCCTGCGGCTACCGGATTTTTTGAATTTCTCGCTTGTTAAAACATCGAGCTGCGGAGAAAGGGGAAATGCTAAAGATTATTTTTCTGAAAATACTTCTTTAAGCGGTAGTTGAGTTGTCTTCTTGTTAAGCCAAGAACTTTGGCGGCTTTGCTCTGATTGAAATTACACTCTTTTAGGGCAGTTAAAATTTTCTCCTTTTCAATGGCTTCAATTTCTGCTGGCAAGCTTTTAGATAGATCACTTTTAGGCAAAATAGAGGCTCTGAAGGTGGTATTAGTTTCTACTAATGGAGGGAAGTTTTTAATAAAATCTTCTTCACTAAGAAGAACTAATCTTTCTATAAGATTTTCTAATTCTCGTACATTTCCGGGGTAGGAATAATTCAAAAATTTTTCTAAAACCTCTGGAGTTATAGCTACCTGTTTCCCGTAAAGCTGGTTAAATTTTTTTAGAAAATGCTCAATCAATACCGGGATATCCTCTCTTCTCTCCCTTAGAGGAGGGATGTAAATTGGCACTACATTTAGCCTCCAATAGAGGTCTTCCCGAAATAGCCCTTTTTCCACTAACTCTTCTAAATTTTTATTTGTGGCTGAAATAATGCGGACATCTACTTTTATTGTTTTTGTCCCTCCTAATCTTTCAAAGCTTTGTTCCTGAAGAACTCTTAGAAGTTTTGCTTGCAAGCTCAAAGGTAAATCCCCTATTTCATCTAAAAATAGCGTACCCCCATCTGCCAATTCAAATTTTCCCTTTTTAGAGGTATATGCCCCTGTAAAAGCTCCTTTCTCAAAACCAAAAAGTTCTGCTTCTAAGAGGCTCTCTGGAATAGCTGCACAATTAATTGCAATAAAAGGCTTATCTGACCTATTTGAGGCAAAATGTATTGCCTTTGCAAGCAACTCTTTTCCAGTTCCAGATTCACCCCTCAAAAGCACTGTGGCCTTTGTGGAAGCTATTTTTAATGCAGTTTTTATTACCTCTTTCATAGAAGAGCTAACATAGATTATATTTTGAAAGCGATATTTATCCTTTAATTCATACTCAAGCTCTTCTCTTTTGCTCTTTTCCTCATAATAAGCTTGATAAAGCTTTAGCACTTGTGCTATAAGGGTAGCTACAATCTCTAAAACCCTTAAGTCTTCTTCATAGGAAATATTTTCATCAAATAGCCTATCTACAGAAAGCACACCGAGGATTTCTTCTTTGAACTTTATAGGAACACATAAGAAAGAAATTTTATCTTTTTTAATTTCTCTTGCACCAGTGCGATTAAGAAATAAAGGCTCCTTTCCGATGTCAGGAACTACAACGGGGCTACCCGTTTCCACCACTTTTCCTACGATGCCTTCGCCAATCTTGTAGCGCCCCCTGGCAATTTGTTCCTTAGTAAGCTCATAGGCAACCTCTATCCTTAATTCACCAGTTTTTTGATCAAGAAGTGTAACCGTTCCACGCCTCATATCTAAATGGTCTGAAAGCAATTTCAATGCCCTATAAAGGTTTTCTTTGAGCTCAAAGGAGGAACTTAAGACTTTACTAACCTCAAAAAGTGCATAAAGCTCTTGGTTTTTTCTTTCCAGTAATCTGTCCATTATTTAAATTATAACTTTTTTACAATTTTGTGCAATATTTTTGTAAATTGTACAAAATTGTAAAAAAATTCCTAAAGCCCGTAGCTACAGAAGGAATTAAAAATTTTGTAGAGGCGCTGAATGAATTGCCCAAGAATTTATATTAAATCAGGTAGCTACAAGCTTTAGCTTGCGCAAGAATTGAGGCAATATTCCCAGGCAGGCAAAAGCCTGTAGCTACAAGAGCCTTTGAATTTCTCTCTTTTTCGGTAGCCGCAATCCTTAGCTTGAGCATAAATTGATTTAGGATGGTGAGGAGTGATTAAATAAATTTGAAAATTTATAGGGTAGTGATAAAGTAGCCATTAGGTATAAATTTTGAGATAGGAAATTAAAAAAATTTGGTAAAGGGGGGTTTAATATGATGGAAAAACCAAGAGATGCAAAGGATGTTATGGAGTTGGTGAAAAAGTATGATGTTCGCTTTGTAAGATTATGGTTTGTTGATGTGTTAGGTCAGTTAAAAAGTTTTGCTATCCATGTGGATGAGCTTGAGGGAGCCTTTTCAGAGGGAATGGGCTTTGATGGTTCTTCTATTAAGGGGTTTGCAAGGATTGAGGAATCTGATATGGTAGCTATCCCTGACCCAACTACTTTTGTTATTTTG
>JBKBTC010000124.1:0-2380 GCA_046291435.1 Caldimicrobium sp.
TTAAAGGATATTTATTTATTTTGTAAATTATGAGGAAACAACCCCATTTCGAAGAGATTATTTTTGAGGAAACGCGCAGACTTTACTTTTCGCTTTTTATCATTTATAATAATACATTATGCCATTTATAGCTTTTGATTGTGAAGGTCCTCTCACTTTAAATGATAATGCCTTTGAATTTACAGCTCATCTTGTTCCCAAAGGAGATCTTTTTTTTACCCAAATTTCACGCTTTGATGATTATTTAGCGGATATTAAGAAAAAGGCAGGATATAAAGCAGGAGACACCTTAAAATTAATTTTACCTTTTTTAAAGCTTTTTGGAGCAACCAATAAGCTTTTGGAGGAATTTTCAGAAAAAACTTTACTCCTTTTGCCAAAAGTTGAGATCGTGCTTCCAACCTTGCAAAGCCTTCTACCTACTTTTATCATTAGCACAAGCTATAGACCTTATCTTCAGGCATTAGCAAGGCGATTAAGGTTCCCCATGGAATTTATATTTTGCACAGAAGTAGATTTTGATAAAGTAAGGCTAAGTTCAGAGGAAGTGAAAATCTTAGAAAAATTATATAATGAAATCATAAATTATCCTTTGATAGAGCTACCAAGGGATGCGAAAACCCCAGAAGATTTATCACCTGCTTTACGCAACATTTTAGACCGATTGGAAGAAATTTTTTTTGAAATTATTTGGAATTTAGATTGTGGAATTTTTTTAAGAGAAGTAAACCCCATTGGAGGTAAGGAAAAAGAAAGAGCCTGTAAAACTATATCAGATAAATTAGGCATCCCTGGTAGTGAAGGAATCTATTGTGGGGATAGTATAACCGATGTGGAAGCCTTTCGGCTTATAGCTGGTCTTGGTGGAATAAGTATATCCTTTAATGGAAATAGATATGCCCTACGGGCAGCAGAATTTTATGCCCTCTCGAAAAGTGCCCAATTTTTTATAGAACTTGTTAAAACCTATTTAAAAAAAGGTAGAGATGGTTTAGAAAGACTATATAATACAAAGGGAGATTATGAATTTGGGCTGATACCTAAGGATGAGAGTGCTTTTAATATGCTTGTAGAGAGGAGTGAAGCTTTTAGAAAGAAAGTTAGGGGAGAACAAATCGGAGCTCTTGGATGATCCCTCTTCAAGATTTAAACCCAAGAAGAAAACCTCCTATTGTCACTTGGACTCTAATCATAACAAATGTTATCGTATTTTTATATGAAATTAAACTACCTAAGGAGTCTCTTCAATCTTTTTTTCAAACCTGGGGATTAACTCCTGCCTTTCTTTTCGATAGCTATTTTAGTGTTCTTTCAGGCTTCCCACCCTATCAACCCTATATAACCCTTCTAACCCATTTGTTTCTTCATGGAGGATGGCTACATCTTATAGGAAATATGTGGACCCTTTGGATTTTTGGTGATAATGTGGAAGACCGTTTAGGCTCTTTTCGGTTCCTGCTATTTTATTTATTTTCAGGCTTAGTAGCCTCTCTCCTACATGCACTGATTTTCCATAATTCAGTATTACCTCTTGTAGGAGCAAGTGGAGCAATTTCAGGAGTTATGGGAGCATATTTTAGAATGTATCCTTTTGCAAGGATTTTGGTCTTGGTACCTATACTTTTCATACCTCTTTTTATAGAAATCCCTGCTTTTTTGTATTTAGGGCTTTGGTTTCTCCTTCAATTTTATAGTGGTCTTTTTTCTTTAGCTTTGCCAGGAAGCGTGGGTGGGGTGGCTTGGTTTGCCCATTTAGGAGGTTTTTTCGTAGGTGCCTTTGTTTATAAATTCTTTTGTAAAAGAAAATGTAGGTATTATGAAGATGAATATACTATTTTTGGATCCTTTTTGGATTTAGACAAACGATAGATTAATGCCCAAGGGGTTTTGAAATGACAGGGTTGGAGTTTTTATGGATTTTGCTCTTAATTTTTGCCTTACAACCCTTTTTACGCCAAAAATTTTTAGAAATAGCCAGAACTAAAATGATTGAAAAATTAGAGGAAAAGAGAGGGTCAAGGGTAATCCTCTTAGTCCATAGACAGGAAACTATGAGTTTTTTTGGTTTTCCGATTATGAGATATATTGATATAAATGATTCAGAAGAGGTTATTAGGGCGATACATTTTACAGATAAAGATGTTCCTATTGACATTATTTTACATACACCCGGAGGATTAGTCTTAGCCTCTCTTCAAATAGCTTTAGCTATAAAAAAACATCCAGCCAAGGTCACTGCATTTATTCCCCATTATGCCATGAGTGGAGGCACACTTATTGCTCTTGCCTGTGATGAAATCGTTATGGATGAACATGCTGTATTAGGTCCTGTTGATCCTCAAATAGAGGGTTATCCAGCAGCCTCAATTTTACGATTAAT
>JBKBTC010000125.1:0-2289 GCA_046291435.1 Caldimicrobium sp.
AACTTTGTGTTTAAGGCTTTTAAAATTTTTGATTTTAGGTCATCTTTTTCCAAATTCGTGATAAACCCATTTAAACCCTCTTGAATAAACTCACTTGTTCCATCATAGATAGAAGTAATAACTGGAGTACCAGTAGCCAAAGCTTCTAAGGTAGATAAAGCCCCGGGGTCATAAAAAGTGGGTAAGACAAAAAGATCAGAGAGGGCATAAAATTTTTCTATCTCTTTCACCTTCCCCAGGTAAAATACATTATCCTCTGACCTTCCCTCCTTTCCAGCAACAAGTAGCTTAACATTTTTTGGAAGCTTAGGCATTATTTCTAATAATAGGGGCAACCCCTTTCTTTTTGCATCGTAGCCCACGAAAAGAATAAGAAAATCCTCTTCCTTGAAACCAAACTCATTTCTCAATTTTAGTTTATCCTCCTTTATCTTGTAATTAAACTTTTTTAAATCTATGCCCCTATAACATACAGAAACCTTTGAGAGAGCTTGAGGATAATATTGGGAAATTAGCTCTTTCCCTAAGGTAAAAATTGATATGATCCTTTTTGCGGTAATTATTGCTTTTTTTTCTAAATGAAGAAGAATTCTATAACGAGGTCTAAGTTGCCAAAGGAAAGGATTTTTTTGTCTGATTAAAAAGGAAAAAAGAGGGTCGCAAAGTATAAAAAGGTCTGCCTGAGGTACGCGAAAAAAACTGATAATATAATCATATTTAAGCTTTGAAAGAAGCCTTTTTGCCCTTTCTATAAAAAAAATTTGTTTAAAAACCGAGCCAAAGGAGGGCCCCGATACAGGATAATATTCAAATTTATTTTCATATTCCATAGGAAAAGCTATTTTTTGCGCAATAAGTGCTACTTTAAAGCCTCTATGAATTAATCTTACTGCTACTTCAGCAGCATGGCTTTCAGCCCCACCTAAAGTAAATCCAATCTTTGGTCTAATTATTAAAATTTTCTTCGTCCTTCCCATATAGACAAAATTATTACTAAGGGTTTTAATTTATATTATTCACTTTTTAATTCCTATTCAATCTTAATGGGAAAATTTACTTTGGCAAATTTTAAGTTAGGTAGCCGCAATCTTAAGATTGCAACAACGCAGGCTAAAGCCTGCGCCTACCAAATCCTTTAAATTTTCTTATTTCTGGTAGCCGCAAGCTTCAGCTTGGGCTTCCGTAAGCTAAAGCCTGCCGATACCAGAAAACCTGAGATATTAAAAATTTGCCCTTGGAATTTTCAAATTTTCTTCTATTATTTGGTAAACAAGTTTCAGACACCCCCAAGGAGGTTTTAATGCTTTTTTATTTAGCGCATGGTTGCCCAAACTGTGGGGGGATCATCTCTGACGAAAGATTAGCTCAAGGATTGCCCTGTGAGTCCTGTCTAAATGATGTTACCACTCTAAAAGAAAAGGTAAACTTAGAAAGTATAGGCAAAAAACTTCAACAAAAAAGAAACCTAAGGGACTTAAAACCCTATCTTGTTGTTGAAAAAAAATTGAAAACCTTTAAAGAAATTTTTCAAGAGCTCTTTGGAAGTTTACCCTCATCGCTACAGCTAAGCTGGGCAAAACGCTTTTTCTTAGGAGAATCTTTTGCAATTGTTGCTCCTACAGGTACGGGAAAAACTACTTTTGGTCTTCTTGCTTGCTTATTTGAGCCAGAAAAATCTCTTATTCTTGTGCCTACTAAAATTTTAGTGAAACACTTGTATGAGAGAATAGCGGAAATCCAAGCTAAAACAACCAATAAGAGTATAAAAAATAAAACACTTTTATACTATACGGGCTCCCCAAAAGAAAAGAAACTCTTAGAAAAGGGCTCTTTTGATATTTTTATTTGTACCCAAGCTTTCTTCCATAAAAATTACGCCCTTTTAAAGAACCCAAATTTTTCTTTAATTTTCGTAGATGATGTGGATTCCTTTTTAAAAAGTGGAAAAAATGTAGAACACCTTTTTTATCTTTTGGGATTTACAGAAAAAGAGATTGCTTTGGCCTTAAAAAGAGATAAAAATGAAGATGAATTCATTGAGCTCTCAAAAATTAAAGAAAATCATAGGGATAAATTTAAGAAACTTATTGTATCTTCTGCAACTCTTAAACCAAAAACAAGCCGAGCTATTCTCTTTCAAAATTTACTTGGCTTTGAAGTTACTCGGTTTGTTTCCACTTTAAGAAAGGTAGAGGATCTCTATTATGAGGTAGCTTCTACTGATTTTGAAAACCTATTAGAAAGCGCCTATGAATTAATTAGAATTTTAGGAAAAGGGGGGCTTCTCTT
>JBKBTC010000126.1:0-2256 GCA_046291435.1 Caldimicrobium sp.
GATTTCCTTTTTTGGATTTAGTTTTAGGAACACAAGGGTTTTATGAGATTAGAAAAGCGCTTGACGAGGTGAAGAAAAAAAGAAGACCTATTGTTTTAACGGAACTTAAGGAGAACTTTAACTTTCCCTTAGTGATTTCTCAAGATAATTCCAAAAAACGAATAAAAGCCTATTTAACCATTATGCAAGGATGTGACAACTTTTGTTCCTATTGTATTGTGCCCTATGTAAGAGGAAGGGAAATTAGCAGACCCTTTGAGGAAATTTTAACTGAAGCAGAAAATTTAGTTAGAGTTGAAGGAGTTAGAGAAATTACCCTCCTTGGACAAAATGTAAATTCTTACGGAAAGAAAGAAACATATAGTTGGGATTTTGCCGACCTTTTGATGAAATTATCAGAAATTGAGGGATTGTGGAGAATTAGGTTTACTACGAGCCATCCCAAGGATCTTTCAGAGAAACTAATAAAAGTAATTGCTGAAAATCCAAAGGTATGTAAACATATACATTTACCTCTTCAGGCTGGATCGAACAAGATTTTGAAGAGAATGAATAGAAAATATACAAGAGAAGAATATTTAGAGAAAGTTGAGAAATTAAGGTCAGCTTATCCAGAGATAGCTATCACTTCGGATATCATTGTGGGTTTCCCAGGAGAAACAGACGAGGATTTTGAAGAAACCATAGAAATGTTAAAATTGGTGCGATTTCAAGAAATTTTTTCTTTTAAGTATTCCGACCGCCCTTTTACTGTATCTTCAAAATTTGAAGATAAAATTCCAGAAGAGATAAAAGAAAAAAGATTAAAAAAAGTGCATGAAGTCCAAGCTTTAATTACTGAAGAAATAATGAAAAGTTATGTGGGGAAAGAAGTTGAAGTGCTTGTAGAAGGCGTAAGTGAAAAGGATCCCAAAAAGCTTACAGGGAGAACTACTACTAATTTAGTGGTCAATTTTGAGGCTCCAAGGGTAGACCTAATTGGCTCTTTAGTAATGGTAAAAATTGAAGAAGCTGGCAAGCATTCCTTGCGAGGTACATATAGATCTATTTTACTGAGCTGATTTTTTGGCAAGATTACTTAAAATTTCAAGTCTATTTTTTTCACCCAAGACGATAAGAATATCATTTGGCAATATTTTTTCATCAGGTCCCGGGTTTAGAATTAAATCTCCTGTATGCCTTTTTATGGCTAAAATAATTGCCTTAGTTTGTTCTCTAATATTGCTCTTGCGGATGGTTTTTTCTGCAAGGGGTGATCTCTCTTCAACAAGAATTTCTTCAATTTGCAGTTCTGTTTGCAATTCAGGGGAAGTGATATCTATAAAATCCATTACATTTGGTTTAAGAATACCTAATGCCATTTTGCGAGCACCAATCACATAAGGTAGAAATACACGATTAGCCCCTGCTTGATAGAGCTTTTTTTCAACCTCAGGATTATCTGCCCTTGCAATTATGTATAATTGAGGGTTTAAGCTCCGTGCTGTAAGGACAATATAGACATTTTGTGCATCTTCACCCAAGGATGCAATTAAATATTTTGCCTTTTTAATACCTGCTTTTAAAAGAATTTCTTCTGAAGTAGCATCGCCCTCTAAAAAGAGAACATTTTTTTCTTTTAGTTCCTTAATTAATTCTGGATTTTTTTCAATAATTACTACAGATAGAGTGTCTCTAATAAATTCATATATGTGCTTTCCAATTCTACCATAACCACATATGATACAATGATTTTTTAATTTCGTTAATTTCTTTTTACTTTTCTTTTCCCACAGATTTTCCATTGTCTTCTTAACAACTGTCTCACTTAAAAAAGTAATTATATAAAAAAAAAGACCTATTCCACCCAAGGCTAATAATATTGTAAAAAGTTTACCTTTATCAGAGAGAGGAATATATTCTTCATATCCGATAGTAGTTATTGTTATAACAACCATAAAGAGAGAATCAAAAAAGCGAGCGCCCTCGATGAGCATATAACCAAGTGTGCCACCTAAAATAAGGGCAAATAACCAAATAAGACTTATAATGATATGTCTTTTGTATTCCATATTTCTATTATATTGCAAAAATTGCAAAATTCATAGAAAAAGTTTTGCAAATTTTGCAAAAATATGCAAAGAACTGTGGTGGAACCTATGATTAATCAGAAAAAAATTTAGGCATGAAACTTGATATATTAAATAAAAAAAAACAAAAAAGGAGGTGCTAAGATGAAGGAGAGAGTTTTAAAGGTGTTAGGATTAGGGGTTTTAG
>JBKBTC010000127.1:0-2241 GCA_046291435.1 Caldimicrobium sp.
GGTGAAGTTGCCTGAGGGAGTGGAGATGGTGATGCCAGGGGACAATGTGGAGTTAGAGGTTGAGTTGATAAAGCCAGTTGCGTTGGAGGAGGGATTGAGGTTTGCCATTAGAGAGGGAGGAAGGACGGTTGGTGCAGGAGTTGTAACTAAAATTATAGAATAAAGGAGTGAGGAGTTTCAAAAATGATATACTCGCCTAAAATTAGGATAAAGTTGAAAAGTTTTGACCATAGAATACTTGATAAATCTGTTGTAGATATTGTTCAGACAGCTAAGGAAACTGGTGCAAAAGTGGTAGGACCTATACCGCTACCCACCAAAATTAGTAGGTGGACGGTACTTAGATCTCCTCATATTGATAAAAACTCAAGAGAGCAGTTTGAAGTAAGGGTGCATAAGAGATTAATTGAGATATTAGAACCCACCCAGCAAACGATAGATGCTTTGATGCAACTTGAATTACCAGCTGGGGTAGAGGTTGAAATAAAGACCTAAGTATAAAGGGAGTGAGAGAGATGCAGATAGAAGGTCTTATTGGAAGAAAGCTTGGTATGACAAGAATATTTGATGAGGAAGGAAATAGTATTCCTGTAACTGTGTTAGAAGTAGGTCCTTGTGCTGTAGTACAAGTAAAGACTCCCGAAAAAGATGGATATAAAGCTGTTCAATTAGGTTTCAAACCTAAAAAATTGACGAAGCTTACATTTCCTATGATTGGGCATTTTTTAAAGGCTGGCTTAGATACTGGTTTTTACATTTTAAAAGAATTTTTAGTAGATGATATAAATGCTTTTAAACCAGGACAAATATTAACTTTAGCTGATTTAAATATTAGTAAGGGAATAAAGGTAGATATAACGGGTATAAGTAAAGGGAGAGGGTTTACAGGTGGAATTAAAAGGTGGAATTTTCAGAGACAACCTATGAGCCATGGTGCTAAGAAGGTTCACAGGAAAAGGGGGTCAAGTGGTGCTAACACTTTTCCAGGAAGAGTTATTAAAGGAAAAAAAATGGCAGGTCATTATGGAGCGGAAAAGGTTACTATTAAAAATTTGACGGTGGTTGATGTGATACCTGAAAAAAATTTGATGTTAGTGAAAGGTGGAGTTCCAGGAGCTCCTAATGGATATGTAATGGTTTATTTTAAGTAGGAAAGGTAAGGAGTTGAGCCTATGAGTGAAATAAAAGCTAAATTGGTTGATGAAAAAGCTAATGTTAAGGGAGAGTTTGTATTACCTAAGGATATTTTTGGAGTCTTACCCAGAGAGGGAATTTTAAATGAGATTGTTAGATGGCAAAGGGCAAGATGGAGAAGTGGAACAGCTTGCACAAAAACAAGAGGCGAAGTTAGAGGTGGAGGAAGAAAGCCTTGGCCACAAAAGCATACAGGTAGAGCAAGACAAGGGTCTATTAGGGCTCCTCAATGGGTTGGTGGTGGGGTTGTTCACGGACCAAGACCAAGAAGTTATGAATTTAAATTAAACAAAAAAGTAAGAAGACTGGGATTGAAGATGGCACTATCAAGCAGGGCTTTAATTGATAAGGTTTTTATAGCTGAAGGATTTTCTATAGGAGATAGACCTAAAACCAAATTAATGAAGACATATTTAGATACCTTGGGAACAGACTCTGCTTTAATAATAGTTCAAAAGAGAGATAAAAATTTAGAAAAAAGTGTAGATAATTTGCCAAAAGTAAAGGTATTAGCGGTAGAAGGACTTAATGTATATGACATTTTAAATCATGAGCATTTAATTATTGAAAAAGATGCACTTCCTAAAATTGAAGAAAGGTTAAGGAGATAATAAGATGAAAGACCCAAGGACAATAATTTTGGCACCTATTATAACAGAAAAATCAATGCTACTTAAAGAGAGAAATAATCAAGTTAGTTTTTGGGTTGACCCAAAAGCTAATAAAATAGAAATAAGGAAAGCGATTGAAGAGTTATTTAAGGTTAAAGTTATTGATGTTCAAACGATTAGGGTTAAAGGAAAACCAAAAGGTGGATTTAGAAATCCAGGTAGAACCAGCTTAAGAAAAAAGGCCATTGTCAGGTTAGCTGAAGGGCAAACCATAGAATTTTTTGAAACTCTATAAAAGGGGGAAATCAAAGTATGCCTATAAAAAAGTGCAAACCTACCTCTGCAGGAAGGCGTTTTCAATCTTATTTAATTAATCCGGAGTTAACCTCTAAGGAGCCGGAAAAGTCTTTAGTTGAGCCTTTGAAGAAATCTGGTG
>JBKBTC010000011.1:0-20830 GCA_046291435.1 Caldimicrobium sp.
AGAGAAAACTGCCCCACATGAAAGAATAAGCCAAGGACCCTGAAAATAAAACTTTACCTGGTTTTGCGCTTCAATTTGGGCAATTTTTTCGTTAAGCTTAGTATGAAGTAATAATCTCTGGCGAGGAGTTGCTGCATATCGCCAAAGTTTACTTTCCCAGTCTTTTAAAGACTTAAATTTAGCTTCAAGAGGAATTTCTGAAATATCTTCTTCTATTTCAATACTTGCTCTACCATGGGATATTCTCGTAGTGCTTCTTAACATTACAGGTAAACCAAATTTTTCGCTTATTTCTATAGCTTTTTTAGCAAATTCATAGGCTTCTTGCACTGAAGAAGGGTCTAATACCGGAATTTTAGCAGCCATTGCAAAAAATCTACTATCTTGTTCTGTCTGTGAAGAATGGGGACCTGGATCATCTACACTAACTACAACAAAAGCAGAATTTGTGCCTACATAGGCTGAATTCATAAAGGGATCCATAGCTACATTTAATCCTACTTGCTTCATAGTAACAGCAGATCTGATTCCGCACAAACTCACAGAATAAGCTACTTCATAAGCTACTTTTTCATTTATAAACCAATCAATAAAAGAAGAGATTGTTCTCTCTTTAACTATTCTCTGGGCTGAGGGTATAATTTCACTTGAAGGCGTCCCAGGATATCCTGCAATAAATCTAACTCCAGCTTGAATAAGCCCAAATGCTATAGCTTCATTACCTGAAAGATAAACCCTTTTCCCCATAGGCGTTAGATAAATATAGCCTAATTTCTTTAGTTGTCAAAATATATTTTTCTCTGGAAAATACTTACCTTAACTGAATGTGTGACAACTTAAAAGGAGAACTGCATCTTAAATTATAATTTTTACTTGACTTTTATTCTTTTAAAATGTATAAGTTTAATTTAAAAAATCAAACAGGAGCAATTATGCAAGAAAGAGAAGAAAAAGTGAGTGGATTTACTTTGGTTGAGTTGATGATAGTTATTGCAATTATAGCAATTTTAGTAGGCATTGCTATCCCTCTATACTTGAAATATCAAAGAAAAGCTAAAATTGCAACCTATGCCCTACCAGTTGTGAGAGGATGTGCTATGGATCTTGCCACCTTTTGTATGAAAAATCCAGGAACAGTTATATCTGCCACAGGAAATTCCTCAGTATCTAATTGTATTAGTCCAGTTATTACACCTTTAGGAAATGCAACTTTGACCATATACGGCGGACAATGCAAACCTTCAGGAGCTTTAAATGGAACTATTGTTAAAGGTGATTTAGGCACTGTAAATGAATACTCAGCTAAATGCCGATTTGATGCTGATGGAAATATTCAATGCACAATAGAAAGTAGCTAATTTAACTTCTTTAATCCTGTGACAGCTTTGCCTTTTATATTTTAACACCCCTTCTTGCTTAGGGATTAAAGGGCAGGCTAAAGCCTACAGGTACACCAAAAGCATATACCTTAGGTGTAATTTCTTAGGTGTTAATTTTTAAAATAGGAATCACAAAATTTATAATAATACTTGACTTTCTTTTTTAAAAAGAGTATTATTAAAATTAAAATAATCCCAATTAGGAGGTGGGTATGAGAGAGAGAATATCAAAAGTGGGTGGATTTACTTTGGTTGAATTGATGATTGTTATTGCAATTATTGCCATTTTAGCAAGTATCGCTATCCCTCAGTACCTGAAGTACCAAAGAAAGGCTAAGGTTTCAAGTTATGCTTTGCCCGTTGTAAGAGGCTGTGCCATGGATATTTCCACTTTTTGTATGGAAAATCCCGGTACCGCTATTCCTACCTCAGGGAATGCAAGCATCCCAAATTGTAATAATACAATTTCAACGCCTGTGGGAACCGTAACCCTTACTATTTTTAGCGGAACTTGCCAAAATACTGGAGCTGCGCCTCAAGGTGATGTTAAAGGTGAACTTTCTGGTGTGAATGATTATGTAGCAAAGTGCATATTTGATTCACAAGGCAATATGAAATGCACAGTAGAGAGCAGCTAAATTAACTTTACATAATCCTGTGGGAGGTCTACCCCTCCCACCTTTTAATTTTTTATTTTTCATTTTCCTATAACTATTAGCTAAAAATTTCTACCTTATCAAAATCTACCCTCCAACCTTACACCCAGCCATTGAGGAATGTAGCGCACACCTTTATCTGTGCCTCTATATCTCACTTCATAATACTTCTCATCTAATAAATTTTTCCCCCAAACTCCAAATTTAATACCTTTAAATACCTCCTTTTCTAATTCCAGATCCAAAAGGAATGCTCCATCTTGATTTAGCCTTTTATGATAACTTAGCATTCCTTTTAAAGAAACACTCTTAGAAAAATTAATGATTGCCCCTGTTGATAGATTATGTCTTAAATAATTCCCATAATATCTTCCATAGGGAATTCCCTCACCCTTTTGGTTTAGATAGGTATAGCTTAAGAAAATAAGGTGTTTCGAAATTTTTTTCCTTAAGTCTAAAGTTGCGCCTAAGGTATTAACATTTATATTTTCAGCTACAGTTGGCTTATTAGGTAAAGCAATCCAATCAATAAGATCTTCACCCCTTCTGTGAAATAGAGTAAAAGAAAGTTCTAAAAGGTTATTATATAAATCAAAACCAGCTTCTATATTCAAGGCTTTTTCAGCTTCAAGATTAGGATTACCTTTAATTCCTAAGGAGTAGTATCTCAGTTCTGTTACACTTGGTAGGCGAAAGGAATAATTGGTTTGCGCTCTGAGCTTTAAATTCTTCTTCATCACATAAGCAAGCCCAATTCCCCAAGAAAGAAAATCCTTTTCTCCTACATAATAATCATATCTACCTTGAAAAGTTACATATAAGTTTTCAAGGGGGCTATATTTTACCCCTGTGTAAAAAGATAGACTTCTTCTTAGGTACTCATCAAGCCTTGAACTTTTTAGCTTTTCATAGCTTCCTTCTGCTCCAAAAAATAGATAAACTCTACCTAACTGCAAAAGAAAGGGCAAATTTGCTCTATAAAGGTAATTTTCATGGGTATTTCTATAGAAATTTGGATTATATCTATCTAAGAGATAATAGTCATAGTGTTTTCTATAAAGCAAAGCTGGCTCAAAGATAAGCTTATTAAAAGAAAAGAGTTTTTTTCCTAAGAAAAGATGAGTTCTTGTTTCTTCCCATTCGGTGTCAAAGCGGGGTGTATAGAAATTTCTTGCTCCAAAGTCCTTTTCAACAAAGCCATAAAAAATAAAATGGTCTTTCTCCTTACTATATAGATTAAAACTTCTTATATCAAAATCTCTATTCCAAACAAAAGCACTTGCTTTTCTACTCTCTATATTAAATCTCAGAGTCTTTTCATTCTTTATAGGTATTCCCAAGCTTAGAATAGATTCCAAAAAATTATAGCTTCCAAAACCTAACTTATAATCCAAGCCAGGCTTTGTCTCTTCTAATATAAAATTTAAGGCTCCACCAAATCCACCCGCTCCATAAAGAGGACTTGCCCCTCCTGGAAGAATTTCTAAGGCTTTTAAATGTTGGGATGAAAAAGGTAAGTTCGTTAGATGATGCCCTGTTTGAAGGTCAGAAATTCTTACCCCCTCTAATAAAACTAAATTTTGTTCAAATGTTGTCCCTCTCAAAGATAAATCCTCTTGGACACCAAATCCCCCTCTTTCTCTAACATCAAGCCCCGAAAAGGAGCTGTATCCAAAACTCTTTAACTCTTCCTTAGGAACTACTTTTACTTCGTATCCAACTCTCTCAGGTGGTTCCCCTAAAAGAGGAGCTGTAACTTGAATTTCTTCAAGTTGATAGAGCTCCTTACCCTGCGCCAAAGAGAAGCCTAAAAGAGAAAAAGATATAACACTTGAGAGAACTCTACCCACCCTATAATACATTTAATCACCTCCTTTAATATTCGTTAACTAAAAAATAAATTTTAGGTTAACAATTTATATCTGTCAAGAGAAATTTTTAAAATGTGTGGTTCCTATTTTAAAATGTTGCAGTTAATTCCTATTTTGAAATGTCACATTTATGATAGTATTTCCCGGTAGCCGCAGGCTTTAGCCTGCGATAGAATTCAGAGGTCTGTTCGCTGCAAGGTTTTGTCCGCAAGAAAAACAATAGGATTATTAACCTGCACAAGTTTTAGGATATGAAGGATTTGAATAATTGTACGGTTTTGGAGTCTTCTTATGAAAAAATAGCTTGCAAGAAATTTAAAATTAGTTATTTTTATATGATAAAAATTCTAAAAGGAGGTAAAGTGATGGCACTTTGGAAATGTTCAAAGTGTGGTGCGACTAAAGAATCAAGATGTAAACCTAAAAAGTGTCCAAGTTGTGGTGAGGCTGATACAATGGTAAAAGATGAAGCAACAAAAAGTACAGGAAGTGCCTGTGCTAAAAAAGGGACCTGTAAGAAAAAAGCTTCTTAACCTCCACCCATAACTTCTCCCAATTTAAAGATGGGGAGGTATAGAGCAATTAAAATGCCTCCAATAACTACACCTAAGATTATGAGTAGTATAGGTTCTACCAAGGTGGATAGGGTCTGGACGGTCCTATCCACCTCTTCTTCATAAAAATCTGCCACTTTATTTAACATTTCTTCTAAATTACCAGACATTTCTCCAATCCTTACCATCTCGGTAAGCATGTATGGGAAAACTCCTGTGTACATCATAGGATCTGCTATAGAATGCCCTGCTGATACATTAATGCGTACTTCCTCCATGGCTTTTTCAATAACCTTATTTCCTGAAGTTTCTCCTGCAATGCTGAAGGCTTGAAGTAGGGGTATACCACCACCAATTAAATTAGCTAAAGTTCGAGCTAACCTGGAAAGGGCAGCTTTGTGGAAAAGCTCCCCTAATAAAGGAAGCTTCAAAAGACCCTTATCAGTATTATATTTTCCTTTTTCACTTCTTCGGTAGTATTTTATAGCTAAAAGGGACCCCACACTTAATAAAACAAAAAAGAGAAAAAACCATTTAAAATGTTGGCTAATAGTGATTAAGAGTAAAGTAGGTAGCGGTAAACTCTGTCCTGCTTCTTTAAATAGCTCAGCAAATTTTGGTATAACAAAAAGCATAATGATTGAGACAACTACTATTGCTACAAAGATAATAACTGATGGGTAGATCAAAGCATGCTTAATTTTGGCTTTAATAGCAAGAATTTTTTCCAGATAAGCGGATAATCTCTTTAAAATTACATCTAAATTACCTGATGCTTCCCCTGACCTTACCATATGGATATATAGAGTATTGAAAACCTTTGGATATTCTGCCATGGCATCGCTGAGCGCACTTCCTGCTTCAACTTTTTTTCTAATAATAGTCAGTACTTCTCTAAAATAGGGATTTTTTTGTTGCATAGATAAGGTCTCTAAACATTTAACTATGGGCACACCAGCTTCAAGTACTGTAGCAAACTGGCGGGTAAAAAGAGCGATTTCTTTTTCTGAAACCCTTTTTAATTTTAAGGTAAAAAGCCCTTCTTTTTTGAGCTTTATCTGAAGGGGAACAATATTTAATCGTCTTAAATAAAACTCAACTACTTGCTCATTCGGAGCCTCTAAGACGCCTGTCCTAATTTCATCTGTTATCGTTCTTCCCTTCCACTGATAAATAGGCATTTTTTACCCACTTAAGGCATTTTATTTACCTAACCAATAATTTGGAGCTTCCCTTAAAATAGTTACATCGTGGACATGGCTTTCCCTATACCCTGCTGGAGTTATTTTTATAAATTTTGCTTTTTTCCGAAGTTCTTCTATGTTTTTACAACCACAATAACCCATACCTGATTTTAAGCCACCAATTAATTGATAGATCATATTGGAAACAGGACCCCTATAAGGAACTCTTCCTTCAACTCCCTCTGGCACAAATTTGCTTAAGTCTTCAGCCTCATATCCGTATCTTTCTCTTCCTCCTCCCTTAAACATAGCAGAAAGAGAGCCCATCCCTCTATAGATTTTATAAGTTCTACCTTCATATAAAATGATCTCCCCTGGGGCTTCCTCTGTTCCTGCGAAAAGGTTTCCTATCATTACAGAGTAGGCACCAGCTGCAATGGCTTTAGTAATGTCTCCTGAAAATCTAATTCCACCATCTGCAATAACAGGTACATTATACTTATTAGCAACTACCGCTACATTATGAATAGCTGTTAGTTGAGGAACCCCTGCCCCTGCTACAATTCTTGTAGTACATATAGATCCTGGACCAACTCCTACTTTTACAGCATCAGCTCCAGCTTTTATGAGCGCCTCTGCTGCCTCACTTGTAGCAATATTTCCAGCAACCAATTGACAATCAGGAAAATGATATCTTACTTCTTTAATCGTTTCAATTACATTTTTACTATGTCCGTGGGCTGAGTCAATAAAAAGCACATCACACCCTGCTTTGAGAAGAGCTTCAGCTTGTTCAAGTCTATTCTTACCAACACCAATGGCTGCTCCAACCCTCAACCTTCCCAATTCATCTTTACAAGCGTTAGGATATTTTTTTATTTTTTCAATATCCTTAATCGTTATTAACCCTTTCAAATAAAAATCATCATCCACTATAAGTAGTTTTTCAATACGCCTTTCATGAAGAATTTTCACTGCTTCATCTAAAGTGATTCCTGGCTTTGCAGTCGCGAGATTTTCTTTGGTCATTACCTCTTTTACTGGCTTATCTAAAACAGTTTCAAATCGTAAATCCCTATTAGTTACAATACCTACCAATTTCTTTTTAGGACCTTCTACAACAGGTATTCCAGAAATTTTATATTCCTCCATTAAAGCCAAAACTTTCCTTATTGGAGTATCTGGAGAGACAGTTATGGGGTCATAGATCATTCCGCTCTCAGACTTCTTAACCCTCTCTACTTCACGCACCTGTTCCTCTAAGGACATATTCCTGTGAATGACCCCTATTCCACCTTCTCTTGCCATGGCTATAGCCATTTTGCTTTCAGTAACTGTATCCATGGCAGCAGAAATAAGTGGAATGTTTAACTTAATCTTGGGCGTAAGATAAGTGCTAACATCTACATCTTTTGGTAAGACCTCTGAATAGGCAGGAACTAACAAGAGGTCATCAAAGGTATATGCTTCACCTATAATTTCAAGCATAGCTCAGTTGCTCCTTAAAATTGAATTTTTATTATTAATTTCTTTCAATTGATTACACTATTATATCTCTTTGCCAAGGAAAGTAAAGATGCCTCTAAGATACCATAGGTACTAATTAAAAGCTCATCTTTTTCAAAATATTTTAAAACCTCTTCCAAAATAATCAATCCAGGCAAAGCAATGTCTTCTCTTCCCTCTTCCATCCCCTTCATACTTTTAATACGGGATAGCGGATAATCACTTAGTTTCAGGATTAGCTTTTTTAGCCTATCTGCAGTGATTATGTGCCCATGAATTTTAACTGGCTCAAGTTTGATTAGCTGTAAATCAAGACTTCCCATTAAAGAAGAAGTGCCTCCTGTAGCGATAATCTTTTCAAAAAAGTCCTTTGGTAATCCTTTAAGCTGATCCGATACAAAATTTGTTAGAGATTGAAATACCCTTTTTGTTAAAGGATAACGCAGATTAAAAAACTCTTTTAGCTGAACCGCCCCAATTTCAATACTTTTAATATCAACCAATTTCCCTTCCTTAAAATAAATAAACTCTGTTGATCCCCCACCAACATCTACTACCAAAAAATTATTTAAAGACAAGCCCAACCTTTTTATTCCATAGAGAACTCCTTCGACAACCATGCGCCCTTCCTCTTCAGGAGACAAAACCTTAACCTTAAAAGAGGTCTTTTTTTCTATTTCCTCTAAAAGATCTTTAGCATTTTTAGCTTTTCTAAAAACTGCTGTCCCAATAGCGTAGTAATCTACTACTTTATATTTTTCAAAGAGTTCTTTAAATTTCCTTAATGCTTCAATAGCCCTTTCTTTAGCTTCCAAAGTTATATTTCCATTTTCTTGCAAGCCCTCACCTAATCGCACATTTTCTCTAAAAGATTTATAAAAATACAGCTTCCCAGCATTTACCTTTCCAAGAATTAGTCTAAATGTTTGGGTGCCTAAATCTAATCCTGCTATAAAAGGGGTATTTAGCAGGTCTTTAAATTCCTTTCCAATTTTAAAAACTACTCTTACTTTAGAGGGTAGATAATATTTTTGCTTATTTTTAGGGTTAACAAAAAAGTAGGATTTTGTCTTTGAAAGTTCAAATCTACCAAAATTTCTTAACTCAATGTTTATTCCTTTTTTAATAGCTTTTTTTAAAATTCCAAAAAAATTTTCTACGATAAATTCAAGGTCCTTTCCATCTAAATCTGAAAATTTTGCTCTTAACTTTTCTGCAAGATCTTTTACAGTCATAGAGCTCTTTAAAATTTATGGAGATAGAAAACTCTTATAGAATAAGGATCTAATATCTCTTGGGGATTTAGAGGTAATTTTCCTTCAAAGAGTCTTTTTAAAAAGCCTTTCTTCTCAGGAAAATAAATTAAAACTGGTTCCTTTAGTCCTGCTTTTTGTTTGGCATATTCTACTGCTTTGTAGAAATTACCTATTTCATCAGCTAACTTTAATTTAATGGCTTCTTCCCCAGTAAAGACTCTTCCATCTGCTAAGGCTTTAACTTGGTCTAAAGGAATCTTTCTTTCTTCTGAAACCGCTTTAACAAATTGAAGATGTAAGGTGTTTACCAATTTTTGCAAATATTCTCTCTCTTTGGGCGATAGTTTTCTCAAAGAAGTTCCTGTATCTTTAAACTCCCCACTTTTTATTGTCTCTGTTGAGATACCAATTTTTTCCATAAGTTTTTCTAAATTTGGAAGTTGGATCAATACTCCTATACTTCCTGTGATAGAACCAGGGTTTATATAAATCTTTTCTCCTGCAAGGGCTAAATATAGCCCTCCTGATGCGGCAACACCCCCAATAGAAACAATTAGAGGCTTTTTACTTCTTAAACTTTTTAGTTCTTCAAAAATTTCCTGACAAGCAGAAACAGCACCCCCTGGTGAATCAATTCTCAATACCATTGCTTTGATATCCTTTCTCTCCCTTATTTCCCTCAAGGCAGATAAATAGGGCTCTCCCTGCAAAATTACACCATTCACTTCAAGGACCGCTAATTTTGGTCCGCTAAGAGCCTTATGCTCAAGAAAAACTAAAGCAAAAGCACCAAGAATAAACAATAAAAAAATAAATAATATAAGTCCACCCAAAAAAGCTAAACCGTAGACAAGCCAAGGTCTTTTCATAGGTCTTCACCTTGCTCTTCTTTTAAAAGACCTCTTTGTTTAATCATCTCTCCTAAACTATGTCTTTTCCCCTCCTCTTTCTTTTTAAATTCCTCTATTTCTTTTCTCTCCTCTTCTTCAAAATAGGCTTTTTCAGATAGCCAAAGTTTTCTTTTCTCTAAATCTAACAATATAATTTTCCCCTTAATTGTCTCTCCTTTATTGAAAACTCCTTTATCTCTTTTTGTCTCACTTGCTAATTCTCTTTCAGGAAGAAAACCTATTACTCCTTCTGTAATTCTTATTAAATAACCCTTTCCTTGTAAATAATTAATCACAGTGCCTTCTACATTATCACCTATTCTAAACTTCTCCCCAACTTCTATCCAAGGGTCTTCTTTTAGGTCCCTAACACTTAAGACCAATTTTTTCTTTTCATGATCAATTTCTAAGACCCGAGCTGAGAGCTCTTCTCCTACCTTATAGATTTCTTCTAAGTTTTCTACTCTATCCCAGGAAATTTTTGAAATGTGAATAAAACCTTCAACACCTTCTGCAACCTCTACAAAAAGACCAAAATTAGTAATTGTTTTCACTTTTCCAGAGACCACATCTCCAACCTTAACTTCTTTTATTAGCTTTTCCCAAGGGCTTTCCTCTAATCTCTTTAAACTTAAAATAATCTTTTTCTCCTTAGGGTTTAATTCAAGGATTACGCCTTCTATCCAATCTTCCTCTTTAAGAAGATCCTTAGGTTTTAATCCTCTTTTCCAGGAAATTTCACTTGCTGGCAGAAGGGCATCAAGACCTGGTTCAATCTCAACAAAAGCTCCAAAATTTTCAATCTTTGTAACCCTTCCCCTAACCCTTTGATCAATCTGATAACGAGTCTCTACATCAAGCCAAGGGTCTGGTTCAAGGACTTTGGCACTCACTTTCAATTTTTTATTTATAGGATCCCACTCAAGCACTTTTACCTTAACTTTATCTCCTTCTTTCAAAAGACTCTCAACATTTTTCATCCATCTTCTGGTGATTTCTGAAAAGGGCAAAAATCCAATTAAACCATCAAAATCTACTAAATAACCACCTTTTACCGACTTTTTAACTATTCCATAAAGAATTCCCCCTTCCTTTATCCTTTTCTCTAATTCTTTTAATTTAAACTCTCGTAATCTTTCAAGATAGGCTCTATGAGAGACTATAAAATTATTTTCCTCAAGCTTTTGAAGAATAACAAAAACCTCCTCCCCTAACTCCTCTAAGGTTTGAAATCCACTTTGAGACTTTGGAAGAAAGCCCTTTAAAATTTCTTTGTATTCTACCTCATAGCCACCTTTTATAGGTTTCAAAACCTTTACTTTAATTGGCTCACTTTGTCTAAAGGCAAGCATTAGTTCTTCCTTTGCCTTTTCTTCTAAAACCTTCTTTATTGAAAGAAGATAGACCTCGTCACCAGATAATTTTTTTATAATTACAGCTCTAATTTCTTCCCCTGGATAAAATATTAAGTTGCCCTGTTTATCTTTAATTTCCTCTGTAGGAAGAATGGCTTCTTTTTTGACTCCAATGTCTACATAAGTAAAATCTTGACTAATCTGAACGATTTTTCCCTGGACCTTTTCTCCAATTTCAAAAACTCGCTCTTTTTTGGATAAATATTCCTCTAAAAGTTGACTAAATTCTTCCATAAAAACTCCTTTTTCGTGGTTATAAGGGATGAGATTTCTTAAAGTTTAATTTATTCATGGTGAAAATCAAGAAGGAACTCCAAGCTTTCCTTTAACCCAATTAATTTCATCTTCTTTGCATTTTATTTCTCCTAAAAATTTTTTTCTTCTAAGCTCCTTTAGGATTTTCCCAATCTCTTGTCCATCAGTAATTCCTATTTTCATAAGGTCCTCTCCAGTTAGCGTTGGCTTAATTTTTCTTAATTTTTCCCAGATTTCAAAAAAGTGTTTAAATTTCTCTTCCAAACTTAGACGAAATAACACATAAAGAGGCATTTTTTCCAAAGATTCAACTTTTTCAAATAAATCTTTTTCTTCTTTAAAAATTTCTCTAAATCCGTAATCATACCACCTGAGGATCTTTTTTTGCTCTTCATTTGAAAAGTCCAATCTTTCAAGACTAAATTCATCTAACTCTATCAAAGATAAAAGATAAAATTTATCTAAATCTTTGCTCTTAAGAAGTGCCTTTGCCTTTCTAAAGTATAAAAGATCATCCTCCTTTAACTCTCTTATCCTTATACCTAAGACCTCTGGCAAACTTAGATTAATCAAATCTTCCACCAGAGAAATCCAATTTTTTTCCTCTTCCTTTAAAAAAAATAACTTTAATTCTTTTGCAAGTCTTGAAGAACTAAGTTTACTAAAAACGCTGAAAGATTTTGCTCTTTTTAAAGCTTCATAAAAGGAGGTGCTATAATTAAATTGAAACCTTACTTTAAAGCGGATTCCCCTAAAGACTCTCGTTGGATCATCAATGAAAGTATCAAGATGCAGTGGATTGATCTTACCATCTTTTAAGTCCTCTAATCCAGAAACTAAATCAACAATTTTTTCTTCAAAAGGTGGTGTTAATCCATATATAAGGGCATTAAGAGTAAAATCTCTTCTCATTATATCATCTTTATAAGTTGCTTTCTCTACAAGAGGTAAGGAGGCAGGCTCAGGATATATCTCTCTCCTTGCTGTAACTAAATCAAGGATTTCTCCATCGGAAAGCTCAATTTTATAGGTGTAAAATGGGGTTTTAAAAAGCACCTTCCCTGGAATTTTTTGAAAAATATCTGGCAAAAGTTCTTCCCAATCTCCTTCTAACACTAAATCTATGTCTTTTACACTTCTACTAAGCAAGACATCTCTTACAGGACCTCCTGCTATATATAAAAAATATCCTTTTCTCTTTGCTAATTCTCTACAAAGCTTAATAAATTCCATACCAGTATCTTTTAAGTTAACTTTTTGAAAAAAATCAAACCAAAAAAAGTGATGAACCTTCAAGTTAAATTCCTTGGATGATATTTTTGGTAATTTTCAAAAAGTTTCTTGAAATCTAAGTGAGTGTAAATTTGTGTTGTCTGAAGGCTTGCGTGCCCAAGCATTAGTTGAATAGCCCTTAAATCCGCTCCACCTTCTAATAAATGAGTAGCAAAGGAATGTCTTAGTATATGTGGAGAAATTTTATTTGGGTCAAGTCCTATTTTTAGGGCATACTCTTTTAGAATCTGCCAACACCTTTGCCTCGTAAGAGGACCTCCTCGTCTATTTAAAAATATATAAGTATTTCTTTTCTTTTTTGAAACTAAAAGAGGTCTTACCTCATTTAGGTACTTCTCTAAGAATTGAAGTGCTATTTCTCCAAGAGGCACAAGTCTCTCCTTCATCCCCTTTCCTAAAACTCTTAACAATCCTAAATTTAAATTCAGATTTTCTAATTTTAGCCCCACTAATTCCGAAATTCTAATCCCTGTAGCATAGAGGACCTCTAACATCGTTCTATCTCTAAATCCAAGAGGAGTCTTTATATCAGGGGCTTGAAGCAATCTCTCTATCTCTTCTAAAGATAAAACCTTGGGTAATCTCAAGGGCAACTTTGGAGTTTCCAGTAAATGAATAAAAGGTAAAGTATACCCTTTCTCTTCAGCAAGGAAGGTCAAAAAATTCTTTAAACTACTTAACCTTCTTGCCACAGAAAAGGGACTAAAACCTCTTTCTTTTAACTCTCCTAAATATCCATGAATTATATTTAGATTTACCTCTTCCATTGAGAAATTTTCTTTCTTAAGATAATTTAGAAAATCTATTAAATCTGTTATGTAAGCTATTAATGTATTGTTAGAATAATTTTTCAAACTGGACAGATAAAGGACGAAGTCCTCTAAAAGTTTGTGCACCTTAAAATTTAAGCTCCTTCAAAACTTTTTCTATTTTATAGGAAAGCATTTCATCTTTTAAAGACAAGCCAAGCGATTTTAACTTAGCAATTATTCCTTGTCTCTCCTGCAATGAAAATTCAGAAAATTTATCTTTAATTTTTTCTAATATATTCACAATAAGTTCTTTTTCTTCTACATTTAGAAAAAGTAATAAATCTCTTGCGCTCTCAGGAAGACCAAATTTTTGATAAAATTCTAAGACCAACTTTTTAAAATCCTTTTTACCTACAGTCAAATGGATTTTTCTTAAAAATTCCTCTTTTTCACCATTGTTTTTAGAAGAAAAAAGTTTTTCTAATTCCTTTAGATATTTTTCCTTTGCCTTTTTATTTTCCTTTTCAGATATTCCTTCTTTTCTTTCATATTTTCGTCTAAGTTTAGCCAATCCACTTGCATCTTTTAATTTATCAATCTCTCTCCAAGATAGTTTTTTCTTATCATCAGCCATTTTAGCTCCTCCTGCACTCAATTTGAAAAAAATCTTCCTCTGGTAGTCTAATGGATGAGAGTTTTCCACCGTAAACACAACCCGTATCAATCCCTATACGATCTTCCAAGTGTAATACCTCAGGAAAAGGAGTATGTCCAAAGATAATTTTTTTGGGAAACCTGCCCTCATAGAGATAAAAACTTTGTCTTATCCAAAGTAGGTCTTCCTCAGTTTGATCGTGCATTGGCTTTGCAGGATTTATCCCCGCGTGCACAAATAAATAGTTTCCTATCTCCACATACAAGGGTAAAGATCTGACAAATTCAATATGCTCCGAAGGTATCTTTAGTTCTCCTTCTTCTATATAATTTTTAAGGGTTTCATATCCCCCATTATATAAAAAAACTTCTATATCTTTTCCTGCAAGATATCTCTCAAACATCCATTCATGATTACCCTTTAAAGGAAAAACCTTATCTGGATAGGTTCTTTTTAATTCTATTATTAGTTCCAGCACTTTTCTTGAACCTAGACCTCTATCAATGTAATCTCCTAAAAAAACTATATAGTCTAAACCCCAGCGAATGGGTATTAATTCTAATAAAGCTTCCAAAGCAAAATAAGAGCCATGAATATCGCCAATAGCAAAAATATTAATCCCAGTAGCGGGCTCTTCTATCGTCAAGCCTTTTAAGACCATATTTTTGAGTGAGTTCTAAAGCCCTATTCCATTCTTCTTTTGTAATCATCCTATCTAATGGAGGATATTTCCAAGCATCCCCACAGGGTCTATATTGATCCATTAAATTAAAATAGGTGTTCGGAGAAATTTCCTCTGCCACAAACTTTATAACTTCCTCTGTCTGAGAAAGATCACCTGGCAACACTAAGTGACGAATAATTAATCCACGCTTTGCTATGCCCTTCTCTATTACTAAATCACCTACCTGTCTATGCATCTCTTTTACCGCTTCCCTAACAATCTTCCCATAATTTTTAATCTTTGATAATTTTAACGCTACAGCATCATCCATATATTTTATGTCAGGCATATATATATCAATAATTCCTTCCAAAAGTTTTAATGTTTCAAGAGACTCATAACCTCCACAATTATAAACAATAGGCAAATTTAATCCTTGTTGAGCAGCAATTTTCACAGCTTCAACGATAAAGGGTATTTGGTGAGTAGGTGTTACTAAATTTATATTATGACAGCCCCAAACTTGCAAAATTAACATTATTTTACCCAAAGTTTCAACTGTGATCTCATCCCCTTCACCTAAATGACTTATTTCCCAATTTTGACAATATATACAAGCCATATTACAGTAAGTAAAAAATATTGCACCGGAACCTGATTCTCCTACAAGGGGTCTTTCCTCTCCAAAGTGTGGACCATAGCTTGCAACTATAGGCTTTGCACCTACTTTACAATAACCCTTCTCCCCAGAGAGTCTGTCAACCCTACATTCATGGGGGCATAATCTACAAGGGCTTATAAGCTCATATAGCGCCTTTATCCTATTTTCTAATTCTCCCTTTTCTAAAAGCTCAAGGTAGGAGGGATATTTCATTTTATAAATTCACACCAATGTTTAATTTCTGGAGGTCTTCTCAAAAGAAGACTAAAGTTTAAATAACATCCTGTGCAGGCAGTAGCTATCACCTTTTTCCCTAATAGTTCCCCCTTCCAAGAATTGCTAAACTCCTGCTGAAACTGATGGATCCACAGTGTTAATTTGGCAGAGCCACAACAAAAATCTCTTAGCTTTACTACATTTTTTAAATAACTTTCAACAAATGTCAAGGGGCTTTTTAAATGACAAGGAAAATGATAAAGCGTATCATCTTTGCTCTCTAACTCTATGTTGTAATGTAGTTTTTCTTTTAAAAAATCAAGAATAAAATAAGTTCTCTTTGAGAGCTCATTAAAAAATGGTGCAAATTCTGTATCTTCAAAAAGCTTAGGATAAACTTTTTTTAGCATCCAAAAACAGGTAGCACAGAGAGTTAGGATGGGTTTTTTTTCAGAAAAAATTTGCAGTTTATTTAAAGCAAATTTTCGTAAATTTTCCATAGCGTTAAGACTTAAATAAATAATTCCGCAACAATCTTGCTTTTCAGGAAGATGAGCTTTAATGGATAGGTCATGCAATATATGAAGTACTTTTTTAAGGGCGTTAGGGTAAAGATGCTTTGTGCCACAACTAAGATAAAGATAAATGTCTCCTTCTAAAGGATCGCATGATAGATCTTGAATATTAGTCTTCTCCCATTTTTGAATAATTTTCTTAGCTGAAGGATAAAAATTTAAAAGAGTAAGGGGGTCATCTACATGAGGTAGAAGCTTTGAATTTTTAGCAAAAAGTTTTTCCATTAAAAATTCAGGGAAACTTAAGTTATTTGGGCAAACTTGTTGACATCTCTCACAAAAGAGACAATAGTCAAAAGCCTTACTATCCACCTCCTTAGATAAAAGGAAATTTCTACCTCTTGGCGAGTAATTTTCTTTAAGAAAAAAAGTATAGCTTGGACAATGAGGAAGACACTTGCCACATCTTACACATCTCTCAGGGTTCTTTTTCATCTTTTTCTTTAAGCAACCTCTCTAACCACCAAGCACACCATTCGATTTCTAAGATTGCCTCAGCTAACTCTTTTGATTCCTTAAGGATAAGTCGTCTTTTAGCATAATTAATCCACCGCTCAGCAAAGGGGTTGTTAAGGTCTTTTTGTTCTTTAAGCTGTACAATAAGGTCAAGCACATCTGCGTCATGGACAATTTTTGCTTCTAAGCTTTCATTTTTTCTATACTCTTCAAATAATATAAGAACTTCTTCATAAAAAGGAAGTTCAGAAAAAGCGTCTTTTAAAGCTCTTTTTTCATCAGCTTGGTTATAAAGTTTGTTGACTGCATTAAAATCACCAATTCTTGCTTCTGTAAAATCATGAATTAAAGCCATTTTTAATGCTTTTAATTCATTCACTTCTTTAGAAAAAAATTTACATAAAAGATAAGTTATAAAGACAACTCCATAGGAATGGGAAGCTACATTTTCTTTTCCGGTTCCTAAATAGCTATAACCAGTTCTTTCTATTCTTTTTAATAAAGAAGATTCAAAGATAAGCTTGGCTAATTTGTGTTTAAGGGGCATATTTAGCTTTGGAAAGATAGGCTGAAAATTTTAAAATTATCTTTCCCACTAAAAATTCTGTAAAGGGATTGCCAAAAATGGGCTTAGTTTCAACGATATCCATACCTATTATCTGAGCTTGAGAAAGAAGTTTTAAAATTGACATAAGGTCATACCAATTCAAACCACCAGGCTCTGGAGTTCCAACTCCTGGGGCTAAAGAGGGATCAAGGACATCCATATCTAAGGTTACATAAATATTACCCTCTGCTACAAAATTATGTATCTTCTTTAAAGTTTCTTTCCAGGACTCTTTAATTTCGTAAGCAAAAATTAAGGACAAATCTTTCTTTTTGGCTTCATAAAATTCCTCTTCTGAGATAGCTCTTATGCCAACACTTAAAAAGGGGATCCCCTCTTCATAAAGATGTCTCATAACTGTAGCATGATTTATAGCACTTTCTAAATAGGAACTTCTGAAATCCAGATGGGCATCTAAGTGTAGTATTTTAAATTGAGAAAAATTTTCTTTTAGGGCTTTACATATCCCATAGGTAATAGTATGCTCTCCACCTATAAAAATGGGAAAAAATCTTTTTTCCAAAGCATCCTTAGCTGTTTCATAAACTTTTCTTAGAGCTTTATCCACATCTAAAGGATATTCTTCTAAGGGATAAGTATAAAAACCGCAAACTTTATGAGGTGATAGTCCTGTTTCTTCGTCAAAAAATTCTAAAACAGAACTCACTTTTAAAATTTCTAAGGGAGCCTCTTTTGTACCTTTTAACCAGGTAGTGGTGAATTCAAAAGGCACAGGGATAAGGGCTACCTTAGCCTGAGGATGGTCAGGTAGCCCAAGAAAATTGATTTTCATTTTTAAAGAATAATATTTTTTCTCTCAAAACGGATAAAATTTTCAACTGCTCTAATAGAGCGGGGAAATTCAAGTCCTCTATCCAAAAGTCTTATTTCACTTTTTTGAATCTCAAACATCTCAGATATATCATAAATAGCTTTATCTACATCAAAGGGTTTACAGGAGAAGATATCAACGCTAAGATACTGCTTTTCAGGGAAGGTGTGAATACTTATATGGCTTTCTGCGATGATTACAAAGCCAGATATACCCCAATCCTCTGGATTAGGAGCATGGTATTTAAAGACATAGGGTGGCATAATTTTGGTCATTTGAATATCTTCGGGATATTTGTTTAAGAAATTATAGATAAAATCTAAATCCATCAATTTTTCTCTATTTGCGCCATAACCATCTAAAATAAGATGTTGACCAAATCCATATTCCATTACTTCCATTTTTTTCATTTCACCCACCCCCGCTATAAATTATTCCTTTTAGAATGGGCTATAAATTATATCATATTTTTTATTTGTCAAGAGCCTGAATAAACTTTAAAGGATATAGAAGAATAGAAGTATTTTCCCTTTTTTATTTTTTATTTCTTTTTATTTCTTAAAAATTCTAAAGATTTTAGATTATTTTATTAGCCATGATATCTCAAAAAAGTCTTTTGCAATAGAAACAAATGAACCCTGTATACAAAGTTTTAAGGTTGCCTTCTTGCAGGCTAAAGCCTGCGGCTACCAGAAAGTTATATCAAATTATTGTATAAAAGAAGTAACAATTTCAGATTTTTGTCTTGTCAAAAAAAAAGATTTGCCTATACTAAATAAAAAATGGAGGGCATATTTGGGTATTAGAAGAAGAGATTTTCTTAAAATAACAGGCTACTTTTTAGGAGGAGCCTTAGCTTCTCTTTCTCATGATTTCTATATCAAAGAAGCTCAGGCTTTTTTTAAATTGATCTCCACTGAGAAAGAAATTCAGCTTGGGAAGCTTTATACCCCCTCCTCTATAGATGAATTTGAGGGAATTTACCCTGAAGAGGAGACTCAAAATTATATTAAAATCCTTGGGGAAAAATTAGCACGCCAAAGTATTCGTCAAATGCCTTATCAGTTTTACTTGGTGAATTCAGGAATAGTAAACGCCTTTGCTCTTCCTGGAGGTCCTGTTGTTATAACCAGAGGTCTTTTTCTTACTTTAGAAAATGAAGATGAATTAGCAGGCATATTAGGTCATGAAATTGGGCATATTGAAAGAAGACACCATGCAAGCTTTATTGAAAAACAGTTTGCCCTATCTATTATATTACAAATTGGTTCTCTTTTACTTCCTCAAAATCTTACAGGCGAGGCATTATTTCAATTAGGAAGAATCTCTGCAGGTCTCTTAAGCTTAAAATTTAGCAGAGATCAAGAAAGAGAGGCTGATGAAAGTGCATTAAATATTATTTTAAAAGCAGGATATTCTCCTGAGGGGATGCTTAAAGTTTTTGAAAGATTTAAAAAAATGGAAAAAAGTAGACCGCCAGAATGGTTATCTACCCATCCTCTTCCTGATAGTAGAATAAAAGAGTGGCAAGAAAAATTAGAGATAATAAAACCAAGTGGAGCTTATATAAAAAATACGCCCTCCTTTGATAAAATAAAAAATAAACTCATTGAAACTCAATCCTCTTTTAAAGAATTAGAAAAGGGAAAAGCTGCATTTAAAGAAAGAGACTTTGAAAAAGCAAAAAGTCATTTAAATAGAGCACTTGAAATTTATCCCAAAAATGTGCCTGCTTATTTATATCTCTCAAGAATTTATTTAAGAGAAAATAACCCTTCTTTAGCCAAAGAACAGGCTTTTAGAGCCTTAAAATATAACCCTGAATTGTATTCGGCGCATTACCTCTGCGGACTTTCTGAATTTAATTTACAAAATTGGGAAAGAGCTATAGCCTATTTTGAAAAGACTAAAAAACTCATCCCCTTTGAAGGTGCAACCTATTACTACGCTGGAAGGTCCTATGAACAAGTGGGAAATTTTCCTGCTGCTAAAGAAAATTATAAAAAAGCATTAGAACTTGGACCTAAAAATGCACCTTGGTATCAAGATTGCTACCAAAGATATCTCCGCCTAAAATAAAAGGGAAATTAAAGGAGATTTAATATGAAATACTATTTTCCGGTATCTGGTGTTAAAACTTATATTTTTATACCGCCTCTTATTTCTTTTATTCTTTCTTTATTTTGTGCTACTGGGGGAGTAAGTGGTGCCTTTCTTTTATTACCTTTTCAGGTTAGTCTTCTTCACTATGTTTCACCCTCAGTTAGTGCTACTAATCATTTGTTTAATGTTATTGCAATTCCAAGTGGTGTTTATCGGTATTGGAAAGAAAAAAGATTATATTACCCCCTAACACTGTTGATCACTCTTGGCACCTTTCCGGGAGTTTTTATAGGATATTTTTTAAGAATTACTATTTTTGAAGGCTTAAAAAACTTCAAATTCTTAGTAGGAACGGTGCTACTTATAATTGCAGTAAAACTACTCTATGAAGTTTTTCAACCACACAAAGAGAGGGGTTTTTCGCCAAACCCTCCAAAAACACTACAATTCAAATGGTCAGCTTTGGTGTTTGAATATGGACGAATTAATTACAGGTTAAACCCTTTATATATAACACTTCTTGCTTTTATTGTGGGAATAATTGGTGGTATTTATGGTATTGGTGGAGGGGCACTTATGGCTCCTATTTTATTAGCTTTCTTTCACATCCCCCCTTATGTTTTTGCAGGTGCTACGCTTTTTGGTACATTTTTAACCTCAGTACTTGGTGTGATAATTTATACCGTAGGGGGACATGGTCCAGATTACTTATTAGGTTTTCTTTTTGGCTTAGGTGGTCTTTTTGGCTTGTATTTAGGAGCAAAGTGGCAAAAAAAGGTACCTCAAAAATTTATTCGCTTAATCTTAACAGCGGTGCTACTTTTTATTTCTTTACAGTATATTTTAGACTTCTTTCGTAAATAAATTAATTAATAAAATAACTTGAGTCTCACTTTTTTCAACTCTTTTAGAGTTTTTAAAGGTAAATACTCAGACAAATTAAGTTCCTGTGATAATTCTTTAATAACTTCTTCTCCATCTTTCTTAAAATGGCACATAGTATAAAGATTATAAGGAAAGTGAGGGTAACTTTGCCGTAAATAACAATGA
>JBKBTC010000128.1:0-2217 GCA_046291435.1 Caldimicrobium sp.
GCCTGTAATATTAGTGAAAATATTATTTTTGTTGCAGAAGGAAAAGTTATTAAAGGCGAAAAATTAGAAGAAGAACCTCAATATCTAAAAGAACCTTTAGAAGAAAACTTAACTTTTCACCTTTTAAAAAGACATGCTCAGCTAATAATTGAGTGTCTCTCAGCCCTCCCCTTAGCACTTGAGGCATATTTAGCTAAGGATAAGAAGTGTCTCAAAGAAATAGCCTTAAATGTAAATGAGATAGAAAAAGAGGCAGATAAATTAAAAACAAATATAAGAAATCATTTACCAAAAGGAATAATCCTTCCAGTAGAAATATTCAAGCTATATCTTTATCTAAAAGAGCAAGACTCCTTAGCTAATTTAGCAGAAAAACTTTTACAAATTTTAACTCTTTATCAAATAAAAAATCTTTCCATCTTTGAGAAAGAACTAACAAATCTCTTAAATCAAACTCTTACTCCCCTTTCATATCTCGGAGAATTAGTTGAAAATACCTTTAGGTATCTTACTACTTGGGATGAGCTTTCAAGAGAAAAAGCAAAATCTCTAATAAGAGAGGTAAGGCATTCCCAGTATCTGACAGAAAAGTTAGCCTTTGAAATTAAAGAGACTTTATATGCAAGCTCCTTAGAAATTATGGATTTTCTTCACCTTTTACAAATTATTGATCTCATTGCAAAAATATCTTCCCATATGGAAAATGTAGCAGATCTTTTGAGAGCAATGCTTGCTAAATAATCCTTTAGTGCCTTTTCTATGGGTTTTTCTTATGATTTAATACTTTTAGACCTTATTTTACCAGATGGAGATGGGATTGAAATCCTTAAATATCTCAGACAAAGCCAAAATATAGAAAAATTCCAGTGATTATAGTTTCTGCTAAAGGTCAGGAACTTGATAGAATTCTTGGATTAGAATTAGGTGCAGATGACTATATAGTTAAACCTTTTAGCCTAAGGGAAGTAATTATTAGAATTAGAAAAATTTTAGAAAGAAAAAAGGAAAGATCTTCAGAAATTATTGACTTTGGTCCCTTTTTGGTAGATAAAAATAAAAAAGCAATCTATCTTGAAAAGAAATTACTAAATCTTACAGCTACTGAATATAAAATTTTAAGCTCCTTTATAGAAAATCCTCATAGAGTCTTCTCTAGGGATGAATTGTTAGATTTCATCTGGAAGAACTAGAAAGAATATTATTTCCGTGTGCTTAATGCTTATATTTGTAGAATAAGATCAAAATTAGTAAAGTACGAATCACTTCTTCAAACAGTAAGGGGGTTAAGATATAGGCTTGTGAGTGAATAATATTATTGTTTATAATGGAAGCATTTTTTTTTATTAGTTTTTTTTCTATTAGCTTTATCCTTTTATTTATATCTAAAATTACAAAAAATAAACAAGACTTTAAAAAATTTATCTCAATTAAAAGAACTTTTTCACTCCCTCTTTTATAGATTACCCTTTGAAGTAATTCTTTTAAAAAATGAAGAAATAGTAGATTTAAACCAAAGAGCCTTAGAAAATTTGGGCATATTGCCAAATCTTACAAATTTAAAGGAAAAATTTAAAAAAAGAGGAAAATATTATGAAATCATTGAAATTCCTTTAGAGAAGGAATATAAAATTTTGATACTAAAGGATATTACTGAGAGGGTAAGTTTAAAAGAAGCTTATCAGATAGTTCTTAGTTATTTATCCCATGAGCTTAAAACCCCTATTGCCATTGCCTCTGGTTATTTAGAAAGATTAGGAAATTTCTTAGAGGAAGAAAAAATTGATGAAAAAACAAGAAAAATTTATGAAAAAGTTACCTTAGCTTTTAAGAATTTGGAGAAACTTCTTAAAAAACTTTTTTCAAGTATAGAGTATTTAGCAAAGGATATTAAAATCGCTAAGGAGCCTTTTAGTTTGAAAGAGGCTATAGAGGAGGCTATTTTTTGGGTTAGCCCTTTATCTGAGAAAAAAGGGTATCTCTATTGAATACAAGATAAAAGAAGATATTATCCTTTACGGATCTATGGACCTTTTTATACAGGCACTTTTTAACTTACTCGAAAATGCAGTTAAGGTCTCTTTCGAGGGTAAGAAGGTAATAATAAAGGCTTTTTATCTTACTTCAGAGAAGATTTTAGTCTCTATAAGGGATTTTGGACCAGGGATTCCTCCTGAAAAACTCCCTTTTCTTGGACAACCTTTTTTTAAATTATCAGAG
>JBKBTC010000129.1:0-2164 GCA_046291435.1 Caldimicrobium sp.
GACCTGGGCATGAAAAAAGAGTTGCCATATGTAGTGAAAAGATAAAAAACAAGTTAAAATGGATACCTCATACAAAATTTGATTCAGGATTGAAAATGACAGTAGAATGGAATTTAAACAACAGAACTTGGCTCTTTAAAAAGCTATTTTACTTTGAAGATTTATGGGGTAAGCTTTACAAAGAAGATTAATTTCCTATACCAATAACTTATATGTATAGAAAAACCTTTTAAATTAAAAATCAATAGACTTAGTGAATTTTGACTATTCAATTTTTCTTTTTATTAAACCTTTCGGTGACTTAAATCTCACCAATCGCCAATAAAACCAGAGGTAAAAGATAATAAAAATTATCACGAAAAATATCAAAATCACGGTGTTTTGCCAAAAGAATATGCCCGGTAAAGCACACATTATTGTAAAAGCCCACAGATAGGGAGAGGTCATAGAATTAAGCCAAATTTTTTTCTTTTCATCTATTAGCTCTAATCCTTTTTTTACTATCCTTCGATGAATCAACATGTGTAAATGCAATGCATCTGGTACTCCAGGAGAAATACCTTTTAAAAATATCTTACGATAAATAGAAAAAATCGTCTCCGTTACTGGATAGGCAACAAGCAGCATAGGAAACCAAGGAGAAACCTCAGGGTGTCTCTTTACAAGAAGCACAGAAACTTCAGCAATTAAAAAACCTATTAAATAAGCTCCTCCATCACCAAGAAAAATCAATCCCTTAGGAAAATTCCATACCATAAATCCTAAAATAGCTCCAGCAGTAGAAAGACATACTAAAAGAAGAAAACTGTCGCCCACTTCATAACAAACATATGCCAAGGCAGAAATTATAATCAGGCATACTCCGCTTGCAAGACCATTAAATCCATCAATAATGTTTATGGCATTAGCAACTCCACCAACAGCAAACACAGTAAAGACATAAGCAAATATAGGTAAATTGACTAAAAAATAGTCAAAAAAGGGAATATCAAGGCGAATTAAATAGGCATCAAGAAGATATATACCTATTCCTCCAGAAAACATAGTAAAAACAAGCCTTGTTAAAACTCCAATTTTCTTTGTTAAGTCCTCTATTAAGCCACCTAAAAAAGCTGGAATAGCTGAAAAAAGCAAAAGAAGATATTCATTTTCAGGAAACTTGCTCCATAGAGTCATAATCACTCCTGCTAAAAGAATACCCCCTGCCACAGCAACACCACCAACCCTTGGCACAGGCTTGGTGTGAAACTTTTGAGGACCATCTCCTACTGGGTCATTGGCTAAGGTACCAAATATACCATGATATCTAACAAGAAAAAAAGAAGCAATAGCTGAACTCATAAATGAAATAAAAAAAATAAAGTTTTTCATTCCTTTATAATCCTTAGATAAATATTTATAACCTTTTCCTCACTAAACTCCTCAAGGACCCTTTGTCTTCCCCTTTCCCCTATTTCAAGCCTTTTGGATTCTTCCATCTCTACCATATGCTTCATAGCCTCTACCAAAGACTCTAAATCTCTTGGCTTAACCAAAAAGCCATTTTCACCATCAATGCAGACCTCCCTACATCCAGGACTATCAGTGGTAATTATAGGCTTCTCCATAGCCATTGCCTCAAGCAAGCTCCTTGGAATACCCTCTCTATAGGAGGGGAGCACCACACAATCCGCTTGACATAAATAAGGACGCACATCCTCTGCTATTCCGAGATATTTTATTATTCCTTCATCAACCCACTTTTTAAGCTCCTCTTCTGACACAGCAGAAGGATTTCCTTTATCCAAAGGACCCAAAAGCCAAAGCTTTACCTTATCATCATAAAGTTTTTTTAAATCCTTTCCAGCTTCCACAAACTCCCTTAACCCCTTATCCCATAGTAGCCTTGAGACCATAAGGAAGATAAAGGAGTCTTTTTTTACTTCTTGGCAAAAATCTGGAGAAAAATATTTAATATCAACACCAGACCCTCTTATGACCACCGTTTGATTTTTATTAACTAAGCTATTCTTGATAAATAAATCCCTATCTTCATTATTTTGGAAAACTATTCTTTGGTTTTTTCCAAGGGCTATCTTATAAATAAATTTTATTAACTTGGTCAATAAGGACTCTTTAATAAAAACATACCCAAGCCCCGTTATGGTGCTTATACACCTTATAC
>JBKBTC010000130.1:0-2132 GCA_046291435.1 Caldimicrobium sp.
AGACATTTCAGCTTCGGTTTGGAACGCCTTTTTGCTCTTTCTTAGGGCTGTTATCGTATCCTCTATGGATATCCAGAATGCTAAGGTGGCTAACCAAAATTCAAAGGTAGACACTGAACCTAATTCTCAAGGAACATCCTCTACCATTAATGGCAATTTCTTTCAAAATTTAGCCTATATCCAATTCTTTCCAGAGGGTAGTTTATCTACAGAGAGGTTCCTTGCAACTCAATCTTTGCAAGAAACTACATTGGCTGTAGGAAAAATAACTACCTTGCTTAGGGAATCTTTGGACAGTTATGCAAACTCAAGGAATGCTTCGCAAGAGGAGAAAAATCTCTTAGCTCATCTATCACAAAAATTAGAAGAGAGACTGCAAACATTTAATATGGTAAATGAAGAAGGAACTTCTTTTTTAAATGCCGCTAGAGATAGCTTCTTAAAATTTTTAGAAGAAAAAGTCTTTGAAGTGCCTGAAAGAAACCCTAAAAATTCTCTCATAAAAGAGGAGCCCTTAGCAAAAGAGGCTTTTAGCTTAAAAAGCTTAGGGGAAAAATTTAATCATCTCCAAGATGAGACAAAGATTGATATTGCAAATAAAATAGCAAGTCTTAATAAAGAGTTTCCTTTAGATGAGGTTCTAAAGAAAGATTTTTCGCAAAAATATGAAAAGGAGCCTATTCATTCCAAAACTAACCTATCTAACCATTTTGAATGGGCGATAAATTTTGTTTCCCCTACAGAGAAAAGTATATTTAAAAATTCCCAAGCTTTCTCTCAAAATAAGGAGCTGGTGAAGATAGAAAATTTAACTCAATTTATCAAAAATTTTACCATAGAACTTAAGCCCTCTGGTGAAAGGAGCGCCCTTTTAGAGCTTGAACCACCTGAACTTGGGAAAATGGAAGTTACTGTAAAATTAAAAGAAAGTGAAGTGGAAATTGTTGCAAAAGTGGAAAAAGCTGAAACCCTCGCACATCTTAAACAAGAATTTCTTCAAATCAAAACAGAGCTTGAAAATCTGGGACTAAAACTGAAAGATTTTCAACTATCACTTGGGCTCTCTGGTGATGAAAGGTCCTTTGGAGAAAGAAATGGAGAGAGAAGAGAGGAGAGAAAAGAAAAGGTTAATAGGGCTGCAACTGAGGGGCTGGGTGAAACTCCTACTTTATTATATAGAGGCAGGCTTTACAAGATTGTCTAAGGAGGGTTAGACCATGGCAGTTATAAATAAAATTAATGAAAAAACTAATCAACCAGAGGATTTAAAAAGAATACCAAAGAAGGTATTAGATAAAGAAGCCTTTATGCAACTTTTTATCACACAGCTTCAATATCAGGACCCTATGAAGCCAATAGAAAATCATGAGATGGCATTACAACTTGCTGCTTTCAATCAGGTGGATCAGCTTTTTAATTTAAATGAAAAATTAAATCAATTAGTGGACCTCTACAAGGCTAATGAATACACCCTTTTGGCAAATTTAGTGGGCAAGCAGGTAAAGATAGAAGGAAATACAATTAGGGTAGAAGAGGGGAAATTTTTAGGAGGCTTCTTTGAATTAGATGAGCCAACAAATAGGGTTAATATCTCCATAAGAGATCCTCAAGGTAGGTTAATAAGAAACATCCAATTGTATAATATTACCCCTGGGGTGCACGAGATAAATTGGGATGCAAAGGATCAGTCAGGAATGCCTGTGCCTGATGGAAATTACAAAATATCCATAACCGTAGGAGAGGGAAATAATTTAAAATCACTTACTCCTTTAGTTATTGCCAAAGTAACAGGTGCAACTTTAGGAGAAAAACCAACCTTAAAGATAAATGATTTAGAAAATATTGAGCTTAGTCAAATAAAAGAAATCCTTGGAGGGAAATAAGATGGGTATATTTGGAACTCTCTTCGTAGGCTATACAGGATTATATAGTGATTCTTTGGCTACTAAAGTTTGTGCAGATAACATTACCAATTTAAATACCGTTGGCTTTAAGGGAAGTAGATTTGAGTTTGCCAATTTAGTTGTTAGGGTGCAAGAAGTATTTGCAAGTGAACAAGGTTATGGGACAGGTCCTAATACAATAAGAACTCTTTTTACTCAAGGAGGTATTCAAACCACAGATGTTCCCAC
>JBKBTC010000131.1:0-2086 GCA_046291435.1 Caldimicrobium sp.
TTGGTCCCCCTAACTTCTGCTAAGCGAGGGTAATAACCTAATGGCAAAATTTCTACAAATACCCTTTCTTGGTAGAAGTCTTTTAAAAAAGCATGCACTTCCTCTAAATTTGTTCTAAATTTTACATAAAGAGTAGATAGAATACCTCTATTAATGGGTAGAAGGTGAGGAGTAAAGATTACTTGAATATTATCTTTAGCAAAAAGGCTTAGTTTTTCTTCAATTTCTGGTGTATGCCTATGTTCAGCAATTTTGTAAGCTTTGAAATCTTCATTTACTTCACAAAAACTGTAATAATTTTCCTCTTTTCTGCCAGCACCACTTGTTCCGCTTTTTGAGTCAATGATGATATTTTCCCTTTCAATTAAACCTTCTTTTATTAAAGGGATTAAAGGGAGAAGAACTGAGGTGGGGTAACAGCCCGGGTTTCCAATTAGTTCTGCAGATTTAATTTCCTCTGTAAAAATTTCCGATAATCCATAAACAGCTTTTTTAGCAAGCTCAGGGTAAGCATGAGTTATTTTATAGGTTTTCTCGTAAAGAGAAAGCTCTTTAAATCTAAAATCTGCTGAAAGGTCTATTACTTTTAGTCTTCTATGTATTAATTCAAAAGCTAATTCTTGAGCTTTTCCTGAAGGGACACAAAGAAAAACTGCTTCAGCTTTTTTAGAGATAACTTCTGGATTTGGCTCTTCAAAAATTAATTCACCAGGCTCAGAAGAAAAACCAAAGGCTTCTTTTAAAGTTTTTCCTGCTAAATCTCGTGAAGTTATTATACCTATTTTAAAATAAGGATGGTTAGAAAGGAGCCTTATTAATTCTAAACCAGTATAGCCTGTAGCACCAACTATACCAAGGGAGATCACAAAAATTTCCTAACGTTTAGAATACTGTTGACCTCTTCTTGCTCCTCTTAATCCGTATTTCTTTCTTTCTTTTTCTCTTGGATCTCTTGTGACATATCCATATTTTCTGAGTATGGGTTTTAAGTCTTCTTTATATAAAACTAAAGCCTTGGCAATCCCATGACGAATAGCTTCTGCTTGGGCACTTTTCCCACCACCCTCAACGGTGCATAGGACATCAAATTTTCCCAATAACCCAGCAACTCTAAAAGGAGCAAAGATAACATCCTCTGCTACAATGTGACCTTGAAAATATTCATTATAAGGTTTTTCATTTACAATAACTTTTCCTTCACCTGGATAGATCCAAACTCTGGCTATGGATGTTTTTCTTTTTCCTGTGGCATAAATTCTCTCCATTTTTTACTTTCCCTCCTTTAAATATCTAAAACTTTGGGATTTTGCGCTTGATGAGGATGAGTTTCTCCTGCATAAATTTTTACTTTTTTAAGTAGCTTATTTCTCATTCTATTTTTTGGAAGCATTCCTTTTATGGCTAAATAGATGAGTTGGTCTGGTTTTTTTTGTAAAAGTTGTCGTGCAGTCTCAAGTTTTAAGCCCCCCATATAACCACTATGTCTCCAATAAACTTTTTGATCAATCTTTTTCCCAGTTAATTTGATTTTTTCAGCATTTATAATAACATAAAAATCTGCCTGATCTACATGTGGTGTATAGTCTGGACGATGTTTGCCTTGAAGTAAATAGGCTAATTTAGCCGCAAGCCTTCCTAATACTTGATTTTTAGCGTCAATAAGGTACCAATTTCTCTTAACTTCTTCTTTTTTAACCCAAGGGGTCTGTGTCGTTAAAAAAGATGATGACATCTTATAGCCTCCCTTTTTAAGGATTAATTTTATGTAGCCTCTAATTTAAGCTAATTTTAAAATTTGTCAAGATTTCGCGAGTGTGTTTCAAAAATCTTTGATCTCCCCTGTCCTTACCCCCATATCTTACGCCCTTTGCCCTATATATAAATATTTATACAACTTATGTTATAATATTTAGTGTAGAAATTCTTCTTACTACTCCTCTTAAAAGTGATATCTAAAGCGAGTAATAGAAAATTTTTATTTAACACTCAGAGAATACTCTCAAACCATAGACTACTTTCTTTAAAAGGTCCTTTCTATAGGTTTCAAACTTTTCCAAGAGAAACAAGAGAAGCCTTTATAATTCTT
>JBKBTC010000132.1:0-1961 GCA_046291435.1 Caldimicrobium sp.
TTCCCTTTCCACTTTTTAGAACACCCGAAAGATTTCTCTAAGTCTTCGTGGAATCTCAGAAAGTGGTAAAATTTCATCTGCCAAGCCTGCTTCAATTACAGCCCTTGGCATGCCAAAAACAACTGCACTTTGGGCATCTTGAGCTATTACTGCTCCTCCCCTCTCTTTAATCCTTCTTGCCCCTTCTAAACCGTCTTTCCCCATGCCCGTTAAAACCATAGCTAAACAGGAACCATTATAAACTTTTGCTAAGGATTCAAAAAGAACATCTACAGCAGGTCTACAGTTATTTCTTGGTGGTCCTTGATGAAGATAAATTTTTTTTATTCTATCCTCAAGAACTACTTCCATATGATAATCACCTGGGGCTATATAAGCCACACCTTCTTTAACTATTTCTCCATTTACTGCTTCTTTAACTGTAAGAGGTGAGTCTTTGTTTAACCTATCAGCTAATTGTTTGGTAAATAGAGGAGGCATATGTTGGACGATAAATATAGGATAGGGAAAAGAGCTTGGCATATTTTTAAATATCTCTAAAAGTGTTTGAGGACCACCTGTTGATATCCCAATACCTAAGGCTCTAAAAAGTCCTGCTTTAAGCTTAGGTTTAATTAGAGGTTTTTCAGGTCTTGTGATAATGGCTGTTTCTGGTTTAACACTTTTTATTTTGGGAATTAATTCTTCTTCTATCTTTTTAACACTTTCTATGAAGGACTTTGTGGAAGGTTTAGGCACAAAATCATAGGCACCTAAGGCTAAAGCTTCAATAGTAGCTTTTGCTCCTTCCTGAGTAAGGGAGGAAAACATAATAACCTTGGCTGGGTTCTTTTCCGCCTTTAATAATTTTAATGCGGTTAACCCATCCATCTCAGGCATCTCAATATCAAGGGTTATGACATCAGGTTTAAGAACCTTTGCTTTCTCCAGGGCTTCTCTACCATTGTTTGCTTGATCAACTATTTCAATTTGTGGCTCTTTTTTTAAAATATCAGCAATTAACTTTCTCATAATGGCAGAATCATCCACAATTAAAACTCTAATTTTCCCAGACATCTCTTTTAAAATCCTTCCAATAGGAACTTAATCTTTGTCTCTAACATTTCTTTATCAAAGGGTTTCATTAAGTATTCATTAGCCCCTGCCATCAAGGCTTCAATTACACTTGTTTGCTGATTTTCAGTGGTAACCATCATCACTTTTATATGTGACCATTCAGGATTTTCACGCATTTTCTTTAAAAATTCATAACCATTCATAACTGGCATATGCCAATCAAGTAATACAAGTTCTATATCAGGATTTTCCATTAGTACTTCTAAGGCTTTTTCGCCATTTTCTGCTTCAACTACTGTAAACCCCAATTCCTCTAAATATTTTTTTTCAATCTGTCTGATAGCTTTAGAATCATCAACTACAAGCACTTTTTTCATTTACCAATCCCTTGGTTTCGCTATTATTTCTCTAATTTTAAGGTTAAAAAACATATTTGAAGGAACAGCGTGGATGAGACAAACTGTATCTGCTCCACGGGCGGTGCCTGCTACTGAGAGAACATCTTGAGGTGGAATAAGCCCTGCATCACACGCCATAAGCACAATTTCCACACACACTTTAACACCCTGTCCTAAAATGCGAAGTGTTTGCGCTATTAATGCCTCTTCTGAGTATTGAAACTGTTTTCTTATAGCTGAACCTATATTTCTAAATACCATAGTTCCTGTATAGACCTTAGCCCCAAGGTCTTCCAAGGCTTTTCTTGTCTCTTGAGTCATCTCAAGAGATCCAGGTTCACGAAATCCTACATTATGGGTAACTACAACTAAATTAACTCCCTTTCCATGTAAAGCCTTAGCAAATAAAAGACCAGTATCACCAAAGGTAGAAGCAACTACTATGTCTTTTATTCCCTTCTCCTCAATAGCCTTTAATACAACCTCTAAACAAGTCTCTGTATTATG
>JBKBTC010000133.1:0-1945 GCA_046291435.1 Caldimicrobium sp.
AAGATTTGGGGTATCCATTCCTAAAGAATTACTTAAAGCCTTTGATGAATATATTGAAAGGAAACATTATGCCAATAGATCAGAGGCAATTAGAGATTTAATTAGGCAAAAATTAGTAGAAGAGGAATGGAGAGAATCTAAAGAACCTGTTGCAGGAGTGATAGCTTATCTTTATGATCATCATCATAGAGAACTTTCCAACAAACTTTTAGACCTCCAACATGATTATTATGATAAAATTATTACGACTCAACATATTCATGTAGATCACGAAAAGTGCTTAGAAGTTATCTTAGTAAAGGGACGAGCACAGGAAATTAAAGAATTGGCAGACAAAATTCAAGGATTAAAAGGGGTTCTCCATCTAAGTTTAGCTTTAACTACCTTTGGAGAAAAAATACCAGCTTAAAATATTTTAAAACTCTATTTAAACTAATTTACACTAATTTACTAAAAGAAAATTGATTTGAAACTTACGCAAATCCACATCTTTTATTTTTACTTTTACCTTTTGTCCGATTTGAAAAACTTTCCCCGTGTGTTTACCTATCAATGAAATTCCTTTATCATCCAACACATAATAATCATCAACAAGGTCAACAACCCTCACAATACCAGAGACTAAAAACTCCGTTAAATCTACAAAAAAACCAAAAGCAGTTACTCCTGAAATTATTCCCTCAAAAGTTTCTCCTACTTTATCCTTCATAAAAAAACACTGAAATTTTTTCAATACTTCTCTTTCCGCTTCTTCTGCTAATCTTTCTTGTTTGGAGAGATGTTTCCCCATCTCCTCTAATTCATCTTCTTTGTAAGGGGGTTTCTTTTTACGTAAAGCACTCTTTAATGTGCGGTGCACTACTAAATCTGGATATCTCCGGATGGGCGAGGTGAAATGACAATAACAAGATGAAGCTAAACCAAAGTGCCCAACATTTTGAGGTGCATATTTTGCTTGTTTAAGTGATCTTAAGATAAAATGATGATAGAGATACCCTAAAGGGTGCTCTTGGGTTGCTTCTAAAAATTTTTGAATAAATTTAGGTGTAATTTCTTTTTCAAGAGAAATTTCTTCACTTTCCAAGGGTAAAAAGGTGAGAAGGTCTCTAATTTTATTTTCATCTGGTTTATCATGGACACGATAAAGGAAGGGATAACCTTTTTCTGTTAAAAACTCAGCCACCGCTTCATTTGCAGCTATCATAAAGTCTTCAATTAACATATGAGCAAGATTTCTCTCTCTTTTTATAATATTTTCTATTTGTCCTTCTAAGTTAATAATAATTTCTGGTTCTGGTAGGTCAAAATCTAAACTCCCTCTCTCTATTCTTTTTTCTCTAAGAATTTGTGCTAACTCCCCAGCTTCAAGAAGCATTGGATATATTTTTTTATATTTGCTTATCGTTGCTTCATCCTTATCAAGAAGCATTTTTTTTACTTCAGTATAGGTCAATCTTGCTTTGGAGTGAATAACTGCTTCATAAAAATCGGTTTTTAGGATGTCCCCTTTTTTATTATAGGTTATTTCAACTACCATAGCTAATCTATCAACGAAAGGATTTAAACTACAAAGGTGATTAGAAAGTTTTGGAGGAAACATAGGAAGAACCATTACAGGGAAGTAGACGCTTGTTCCTCTTAGATAAGCCTCTTCATCTAAATGAGTTTTTCTCTTTACATAGTGACTTACATCAGCAATTGCTACCCATAACTTGTAGCCTTTTGCCGTTTTTTTAACATAAATGGCATCATCAAAGTCTCTTGCAGTTTCTCCATCAATGGTAACAAAAGGAAGGTCTCTTAAATCAATTCTTCCTTTAAAATCTTGCTCTGTCACCTCCTCAGGTAATTTATTCAGCTCTTTTTGCACTTGTTCTGAAAACTCTTGAGGGAGATTGTAATTATAAATAGTGGCATAACAATGAGGTGCTAATTCACAAGGATC
>JBKBTC010000134.1:0-1940 GCA_046291435.1 Caldimicrobium sp.
CACCTTACCAACTCAGATTACTGTTCTCGGTATGAGCTGGCAAAAGAGTATTTTAGATTAACTAATATTAAAAAATTCATTTATCCTGTTTATCAGGCAGAGTTTAACCTACCAGCAAAAAGACCACGATTTTCTGCTATGAGCAACGAAAGGATAAGTAAAATACTAAAAGTGGACATACCTACTTGGAAAGAAGAGCTTGCAAATTTTATAAAAGGGAGGCAACTATGAAGGGCATTATCCTTGCTGGAGGGTTTGGCACAAGGTTATACCCTGCCACTATGACGGTTTGCAAACAGCTTCTTCCTGTGTATGACAAACCAATGATATACTATCCTTTGTCTATACTTATGCTTGCAGGTATAAGAGATCTTTTGATTATTTCTACTCCACAAGATACTCAAAGGTTTGAAGCCCTCCTAAAAGATGGTTCCCAATATGGTCTTAGATTATCCTATAAGGTTCAACCTAAGCCAGAAGGCTTGGCGCAAGCCTTTATTTTGAGTGAAGAATTTATAAATGGTGAGGATGTTTGCCTTATTTTAGGTGACAATATCTTTTATGGGCATGGTTTACCTGATGTGCTTAAAAAGGCTATAAAGACTGTAAAAGAGGAAAAGAAGGCTGTAATTTTTGCTTACTATGTAAAAGACCCAGAAAGATATGGAGTGGTTGAATTTGATTCGGAGGGTAATGCCATAAGCTTGGAAGAAAAACCTAAGAAGCCAAAATCTAACTATGCAGTGGTGGGTATATAATTTTATCCTCCAGATGTGGTTCAAATAGCTAAAGGTATAAAACCTTCAGATAGAGGTGAGCTCGAAATCACTTCTGTAAATGAAGAATATTTAAAGGCAGGCAGGCTTAGGGTAGAAATTTTAGGAAGAGGTTTTGCTTGGCTTGATGCCGGCACTCATGATTCTTTACTTGAGGCAAGTCTTTTTATCCAAACCATTGAGAAGAGGCAGGGATTAAAAGTAGCTTGCATAGAAGAAATAGCTTACAGAAACGGATGGATAACCAGAGAGCAGCTTATAGAACTTGCAAAACCTTTGCTAAAGAGTGGCTATGGGGAATATTTATTAAAGGTGGCTGGAGAACTATGAAAAATGAATTTTAGAGGGATGAAAATGAATGTTTTTGCAGTTACTGTGACATATGGCAATCGGTTCCATCTTCTTAAACAAGTCATAGATGCGGCTTTATCGGAAGGTGTGACAAAGGTTATAGTGGTAGATAATAATTCAGTAATAGAGAGTAGAGAGAAGCTAAAGGCATACGAAAAGGAGCTGGGAAGTGATAAAATAAAAGTGCTTTATCTTGATGATAACTACGGATCTGCGGGAGGATATAAAAGGGGTCTTGAAGAGGCATATAATGATCCAAAATGTGATTTTATCTGGCTTTTAGATGATGACAATATGCCTTTAAAAGATTCTCTAAAAAAACTACTTGAATTTTGGTTTTCTTTGGACATAGAAGATAAAGAAAATAAAGTAGCATTACTTTCTGACAGATTTGTTATTTCAAAAATTTTTAAGGAGGGTATAAAAAGAAATATAAAACCTTTAAGAAAAAATGCATTAGCAGCGTCCACTAAATTTTGCATGAGACCCCTACACTCTTCCTCCATCCCCTCCCCTTAAACCCTTTATCTCCTGCACATTCATTGTCAAGACCTCATGCAAAAGTTTAGGGACGCTTGTAATTATTTGGTGATAAAGGAGCAGTAGGGGAGAGGATTTTAATAAGGAGTATTTCCCTGCTGTGTTTGATTGTGGGAAGTCTTGGAGTTACTGCTATTATGCTTGGATTTATCCTGCTTATAAAGCAAGTCAAATAGACCCCGCCTTGTTATTAAAGGGATTATAAAAAGATTTAATATTTCAATGCATTTTAAAAAAATGAAAAAAATTAGCAAAAAATATTTAATTTTTTTT
>JBKBTC010000135.1:0-1932 GCA_046291435.1 Caldimicrobium sp.
GTGGTGTTATAAAAATTAAATCAAATTTTTCATAATTACTTTTTATTAAAGCTGGGATTTTATTTAATTCTTCTGGAAGTTTTAGCTTAAGGATTTTAGCCTTTTCATTTAAGCCTAATTTTTCTAAATTTTTTCGGATAATATGAAGACTTAGAGGACTATAGTCCACAAAGACTACAAAGAGTGCACCTCGAGATAATGCTTCGATTCCTAAAGCTCCGGTTCCAGCAAAAAGATCTAATACCCAAAAACCTGAAAGGTTATTACCTATTACATCAAAGAGTGCCTTTCTAATTCGGCTCCTTAAAGGTCTGATGGATATTTCTTTTTTACTGGGTGTAATTAAAGGTTTACCTTTTAAGGTTCCACCAGTTATTCGCAATGACCTTGCTCTTTGTTAATAAGCTTTAGCCAATTTGCTGGAAGAGAAAAATAGTAAGGATTTAATTGAGGATGATAGTATTGACCATAATAAATTTGCTTTGGTTGAAACCATGTTTTTTCTTCTTTTGTTGCCAATAAAAAGGCAATTTCTTCTCCATAACAGGGCACATAGGTTCTTATTACCTTTACATAGGGGAAAACTTCTTTTATTATGGGGTAGGCTTGTTGTAATATATGGGGAAAATAGGCTGGAAGGCTTGCTTGCTGTATAAAAACTCCATACGGTTTTAGCACTCTAAAGCTTTCTTCGTAAAACTCTTTAGTATAAAGGGTTTTAGCAGGTCCAACAGGGTCTGTGCAATCTATAATAAGAAGATCAAAAGACTCTGAAGCACTTTCTTTCAAGCCTAAATATCCATCTTTGATGATAAAATTAACCCTTGGATCTTCATAATTTCCACTAATTTTATGAAAATACTTTTGGCATAATTCAAAAACTAAACTATCTATTTCATACTGATAAATTTTTTTAATAGAGGGTATTTTTTGCAATTCTCGTAAGACTCCTCCATCACCCCCGCCAACAATTAAGACATCTTCTGGTGGTGCAGGCAAAAGACTACAAGGAAGAAGGGTTATAGTTTCGTGATAAATATACTCATCTTTTTCTGTAAATTGGACTATTCCATCTAAAACTAAAAAATAGCCCCAGGTAGTATTTTTAAAAATTTGTATTTTTTGTAGAGCTCTTTCTTCAAAAACTAATTCAACGAAGTAGCTATGTCCAAAGTCTCTGAATATTTTTTCTCTCCACCAAAATTGACCAGTCAAGTTTCCCCCCATTCAGTTTGAGTAAGCCCTCTTGTTATTTCAGCAATACAGATTTTTTCAGGTTGAAACTTCTCTTGAAGGCGATTTAAAATATCATAAGCTTTTTCTTTAGATTCAGCAATAATGTCAATAGCTGAATAACCTTTTTCAGGCCAGGTGTGGATATAGATGTGTGCTTGACCTGAATTAACCTGGGCTGAAACCCCAAAAGGCTGAAATTGATAACTAAAAGCACGTATCCCATCTTTTTGTGAAGCCTCACTTAGGGCATAATACAAAAAGCTTTCCACTTTTTTAGCTTCTGCTAAAAGGTCAAAAGGTGAGTTCCAAAATTCAACCACTAAATGATAACTCCAGATGCATCGTTTGTGAGCACCTTGCTGGTAAGGGATGAGTTCAAAATTTTCTACAAGGCAATTAGGCTGTAGGTTCCTCATAGCTCACCTCCCCCCAGGCAAGGTGCCTGGTTTTTTGTTTTGTGATAATAAAATAAAAAAAATCGGGACGGGCGGATTTGAACCGCCGACCCCCCACACCCCAAGCGGGTGCGCTTCCAGGCTGCGCTACGTCCCGTAGTTTAAAATTTATTTAACATTTCAATAATAAATAATTTTATATAAATGTCAACCCCCGCGTTTCTTCAAAAATAATCTCTTCGAAATGGGGTTGTTTCCTCATAATTTACAAAATAAATAAAAATCCTTTAAAATTCCTTTT
>JBKBTC010000136.1:0-1814 GCA_046291435.1 Caldimicrobium sp.
GAAGGGCAGTTTCAGGGAAAAAGATTAATTGAGGACTTTCTATAAGTGCTCTTAAGGTAAGTCCTCTATAAGTAGATAGGGAAATTTCAATTTCTCTGGCTTCTTTTAACTCCTGTGGAATATTTCCTTGTAAAAGTGCTACTTTAATACTTTCCTTAATATCTGTTATTTCTGTTCTCCATTTATTTAGAGTATAGTTTTCATAACTTAATATTAAAAGAAATAAAATTCCAAAAAAAATTAGATTTAATAAAGTTTCCCTTGTTGTAAGCAAAAATTGAGAGGCTCTATTTATAAGAAAATAAAAAAAATAATTTAGTATTATAACAATGAAACTTAAGCCCCAAATGCCTAAAAGATCTGCTAACTGTAAAAAAAGAGGAAAGTTGCTTAAGGGGTAGCCAATCAAAGCCCAAGGGAAACCAGTAAATATTTTGGAGCGTAAAAATTCTGTTGCTACCCAAAAAAGCCCTAATACAATTCCCTTGGAGAAAGAAGGAGAACTAAAAGCTTTAAATTGTGTTGCAAGATAAAAAAATAGGAAATAATAAAGGGAAAGGTAGGCGGAAAGCAAAAGAAGTAAAAATAAAGCCAAAAAAAAGGGAATTTGTCCGTATTTGACCAAAGTATAAACAATCCAATATAACAATAGAGAAAAAGAGGCTATACCAAAACTAAAGGAAATAAGGATTAATTCAGACAAATTTTTCTCTCTTGTAGAGAGAAGCCAAAAAATTATAACCAAGGAGACAAAGATAAAAGGTGTTAAGTCAAATTTTGGAAAGGAAAGAGCTAAGAGCACACCACAAAAGGAAGGAATTAGAAAAAGTTTATAGAATTTTTCTAATTTTAACTTTCTCAATTTTCTTATCATCTCCTTTTAATATCTCAAATTCTAAAGGAGGGATTGAAAACCTTTCTCCTTCCTTAGGAATTTTATTTAAATTATAAAGGATAAATCCTGCTAAGGTTTCATAGTCACCTTCAGGTATTTTTATATTGAGACATTTTTCAATCTTGCGAATTTTTGTAATGGCTCGAACAATAATCCAGCCCTCAGGATCCATCTTAAGATATTTCTTACTTACTGGGAAAAAGTCGTCTAATACCTCATAGAAAGAAAAAATCCCCGTAAATTCTGAAAGGTCATCTACTACAAAGGCTATTTTAACCTCTTTCTCTTGCATTATCTTTAATCCTGTGAGAAGGTCTATACTTTCTGGAAGTGTCAAAGGGGGGATTAAATATTTTTCCCAATCAAAAATTTTTTCTTTAAAGCCTCTTATTAAATTTTTTAGTTCTACATAACCTATGTAGTGATCAAGTGTGCTTTTGTAGACGGGATAAAAATTTTCTGGATTGGTTATAATATAATTTTTAATTTCTTCCCAAGAGAGGGAACACTCAATTGCCTTTAGCTGATTGCGTGGCAAGAGAAAATCTTTAATTTTTAAATGGATAATTTTGTTTAGATTTTCATAAAATTCTTTTTCAGAAAATGATTCATATGTAGTTTCTTTTTCTTTATGAAAGACCTTTTTAAAGAGGTCTAAAAGGACAAAAGGTTTCATTTATTAAGAAACAAAATAATTCCAATTTGATTCAAGAAAATTAACATATTCATCTATTGCTTCTTCTAACTCTTTCATAGGCTGTTTATAACCAACAGCTCTTAATTTTTTCAAATCTGCCTGGGTAAAATATTGATATTGTTTTTTTAACTGATCTGGCATTTCCACATATTCAATTTTAGGTGTTATATTTAGAGCTTTAAATACTGCTAATACTAAATCTTTAAAGGATCGTGCCTTACC
>JBKBTC010000137.1:0-1446 GCA_046291435.1 Caldimicrobium sp.
ATATGCCTTAAGGTCTGGTTAAACCCTAAATTTCAACTAAATTTGCTAATAAGGTTGGACCCTCTTTGCATAGATGAAAATAGCCTCCGTTTTTTTTTGGTATGACACAGCCTAAACAAAAACCTGTTCCGCAAGCCATAAAGGTTTCAAGTACAAGGTAGGTCTTAACACTATAGCGTTCACCTAAAATTTTTATTTTTTTTAGCATAGGAAGGGGCCCACAGGCAAGAATAGTATTTATTTTTGTTTTTCTTAACTCTTCTTCTAAAAGCTCTGTAACATAGCCTTTATAGCCCATAGAGCCATCTTCCGTAGCAAGACTTAGTTTAGAAGAAAGCTTCTTTAATAGGTCCAATCGCACAAGCTCTTTCTTACTTTTAGCCCCAAAAAATATAAGTGTTTTTTCTCTTTCCGCTTGGGAGAGATTTTTTAAAAAAAAAGGGAAGCCTGCAACTCCAATTCCACCTGCACAAAGAGCCAAAGGATAATCTATTTCCTCAGGAAAGGGCTTTCCTAATGGTCCTAAATATTCTAAAAGATCCCCCTCTCTAACTTCACTTAAAAACTTAGTTCCTTTTCCCAAGATTTGAAATAAAATTTGTAGTGTATTATTTTCAACATAATGTATAGTAAAAGGTCTTGGAAAGAGGGGATCAAAACCCCCTTTGCTTACTTTGATTTTTAAAAATTGTCCAGGTTTAAAGGACTCCACCCCATTTTCAAAGGGTTCTATGTGCAAAAGCACAATTTTTTCCGTTAAAAATTCTTTTTTCTTAACCTTAGCTAAATACATTTGGCTTTACTCTCCATAAATTTCTGAAAGGAAAGAAAGTCTCTTTTGAGCTTTGAATCGTTCCTTTATCTCTTCAAGAAGGTCTCTAAAGGTTTGATCATTTCTTACTTTTTTTCTATAGAGTTTTCCTACCCAAGTCCTAAGAGGTTTTTCTTCAGGCATAAGAGGTAGCTCTTCAAATTCAACCGTTGAAAGAAGATAGGAGGGAACTTCTTCCAATTTCCCTTCTCTCTGCTCTTTAAAGAATTTTAAAAAGTCAAAGAGATTTCCGTATAGACCTCCTATATCTATGTTTTCTACTATTTGTAAGGCTATAATTCCCATAAGATAAAGTTCTTCTGATACAAGAGCGGAGCTGACAGGACTACACTTTTCAAAGGAAGCTAAAATTCTACAAATAACTGGTCTTTGATCATAAATCTTACAAAGATTTTCTTCAGTCAAAAAAGGACAAGGTGCTACCCCTTCCTCTTCAACTGTCTCCTTAGGCTCCTCCCCTGAGAAATATAAAAGAGCAAGTTGGTTATGAGTTGTTTTTGGTCTCGGATAAATGAGATTATCTACAGGAGGAACACTCCCTGACAAGTTTTTAAAGATATATTCTGCCTCAATGGATGTTACCCACAGTTTAGTTGTGCAACAAAGAGAACAGC
>JBKBTC010000138.1:0-1292 GCA_046291435.1 Caldimicrobium sp.
GAAAAAAAATTTAAGGGGGTGTAAAAATGGGTATAGTTAAATTTATTTCGAAGAGATTTTATTTTGAGGAAAGACGGGGGTAATTTAGTGGTTTGTGTTTCCTATTTTAAAATTTTTAAAATGTTGTATGCCATGTCTCTGGTAGCCACAGGCTTTAGCCTTCGTGTTGGCGCAAGCTAAAGCTTGCGACTACAGAATTCGTGAAACTCAAATAAAGCTTGCGGCTACAGAACGCAAGCCCAAGCTTGCAGTTGCCAAAACTTGCGGTTGCAGGGCTAATTTAGAGCTGTTTGTTACAATTTTATTTATGAGGATATTTTTATTAATTCCTTTACATTTCTTTTAAAGTATATATAATATCTTATTATGAAACTTCATCAAAAATTATTCATACATGCCTTTTTAGGTCACCTTATAATAAGTATTATTCTCTTTATTATTCTATATTTTGTCACAAGTTCCTATTTTGAGAAAACGCTTACTCAGAGGTCTAAATCCGAAGCTCGTGCAATATTTAAAAATTTATATCAAGGGATGCTAAAAGGATATAGTAAGGAAGAGCTGGATAAAATTGTAGAAAATTTTAATAGGGAGAATGTTAAGGTGGTTTTAGAGATACCTAAAATAATTAAACGTGACCAAGCTTCTCAAGAAGAATTTATATCCAAATTAAAAGGGGGAGTACATTATAAGTATTATCTTGTCGCGAAAGATGAATGCCTTAAATGCCATCAAGTGGAGAAGGGGCAAATTTTAGGAATTCTTGAAATTAGAATGTACTTTTTAGAAGAATTAAAGAATTTTTCTCAGCTCCTTATTTTACTTCTCTTGTTTTTAAGCGTTGTAATTCTTGCTGGAGTATATTTTATTGGAAGGGTTCAAGGAAGGAAAATTAGCAGCTCCCTCTCTATCCTAGAAAATAGAATTAAATCAGCTCAAAGTTTTGAGGATCTTATAAAAAGAGAGAAGTTTTTTGAAACGCCTCCTATTATAGAGATTGAAGAAATAGAAGTAGTTAATAAGATTTTTGAGGAACTCTTGGAAAGAGTGAAAAAATTAGCAGTTGATAAAAAGGTATTATATTTTCAAATTAGTCTTTTAGAAAAGTTTATTTTAACTTCTGAATTAATCAAAGATTGGAAATATTATATTTTGAAACTTTTAGAGGAAATAAATAATATCGTAAAAATTCCCTTTATTTTTGCACTCTTTTATATTGAGGATGAAATTTTTGAGGCAGATATCTTTTGGTTTGAAAGTCCCACTGAATCTTTAAAAAAGAAGATAGAAGA
>JBKBTC010000139.1:0-741 GCA_046291435.1 Caldimicrobium sp.
ATGTTATTTTATTAAAATAACATACCAACAAATAAAGAAAAAATTGATTTTTTTTTAATTAAATATTTACTTATTAAATAACAAAATTATGCAATGATATCTGAAAATAATAATATCAACAATTATATTATCAATTTTTTAGATTTGAAATCATTCCAAATTTATTCTCTTTTATCGAAACAACATTTAATTCTTTTAAATAATCATCCAATTTATAAAAATTTAAAAAGTAAAAATTTTGGAAATTTATTTGATTATTTGGAAATTTTTAATATTGAAAACAGATATATTAATAATTATCTTCATGGAAAATTGAAATTAGTGATGAACACAAAAAATCCAAATTTTAATTTCTTGAAATTTTTAATTAAAATAAATATAGAAATAAATAAAATTTTTAGATTTTATATTAAAAATACAAACAAATACGAAATAGAATATCTAAATTTTTTAATAGAAAAAAGAGCAAATATACGTGCGAAAAATAATTGTGCATTAAAATTGGCATCTCAAAATGGACATTTATAAATAGTCAAATTTTTAATTGAAAATGGAGCAAATATTCATGCTACAAACGATCATGCATTAAAATGGGCATCTTATCATGGACATTTAGAAACTGTCAAATTTTTAATAGAAAAAGGAGCAGATATACATGCAGAATATGATTGTGCATTAAGACTGGCATCTGGAAATGGACATTTGGAAATAGTTAAATTTTTAACGAAAAAAGGTGCAAAT
>JBKBTC010000140.1:0-651 GCA_046291435.1 Caldimicrobium sp.
TTAAATAAAAAAAAACAAAAAAGGAGGTGCTAAGATGAAGGAGAGAGTTTTAAAGGTGTTAGGATTAGGGGTTTTAGTAGGTGGGTTAACCTTTGGGAGTATAGTATCAGACAGTGGTGCAAAAGCATGGGGGCAAGGTCCTGGAGTGCATGGCTATCAGGGTTATTTAGCAGCACAACATACCAATGTACCGTCTGCTGATGTTTACCAAAAATTTTATCAGGATACCTATAATTTGCGCCAGAAAATTTGGCAGACAAGGGAAGAGCTGAGAAATCTCTATTTACAGCCTAATCCAGACTGGAAGGCGATAGCAGAAAAGAGAGCCGCTTTGGCGCAATTACAAACTGAGCTTCAGAAGAAAGCTCAAGAGTATGGAATACCTTTTGCGCATGGTAGAGGGATGGGTATGAGAGGAATGCCTATGGGTGGACCTATGGATGGAATGGGATGTAAATGTATGTTTTAAAGATGTTATAGGTTAGAGAGATTGACAAAGAGGGCATTTTGCCCTCTTGTTTTAAAAAACTTAAAAAAAGAGGTGCTAAGATGAAGGAGAGAGTTTTAAAGGTGTTAGGATTAGGGGTTTTAGTAGGTGGGTTAACCTTACTTTACAGCCTAATCCAGACTGGAAGGCGATAGCAGAAAAGA
>JBKBTC010000141.1:0-629 GCA_046291435.1 Caldimicrobium sp.
CAAGGGATGCTTGTTTTGCTGCTTCTGCAGTAGAGGATACATCATGGAGGGGAATGTTTGGCATATGTTTATTTAACCATTCTCTGCATTGGGCTCTGGCATGGGGATGGGAAAAGATCTTTTTAATTTTTTCTTTTTCTCCAGTAAGAGATAGAAGATGATGGGAGATGGGGATTATTATTTCTCCTGAAATCTTTATATCATATTGCATAAACATGTCAAGGGTATAGGTAACAGTTCCTTCATTTGAATTTTCAATAGGAACTACTCCAAATTTACTCAATCCCTTTTCAACTGATTCAAAAATGCTTTTTATGTTATCAAGAGGTTCTAAATAGACAAAACTACCGAAGTATTTTATTGCTGCAAGATGTGTAAAGGTGCCTTCAGGACCTAAATAACTTACTTTCTGAGCTTCTTGTAAGGCTAAAGTAGCTGAAAGGATTTCTCTGAATAATATTTTTATTGTCTCAGCAGGGAATGGACCTTTATTTTTCTCAAGAAGATTATTTATTATTTTTTTCTCTCTCACGGGATCATAAAAAGGAATTTTCTTAGCGGTTTTAATCTGTCCTATCTTTAAAGCGATTTCAGCCCTTTTATTTAATAGCTCAAGAATGTTGCTGTCA
>JBKBTC010000142.1:0-616 GCA_046291435.1 Caldimicrobium sp.
AAAAATTGAAGAATTAGCGGAGATACTTTCTCAAGGATATTTTACCCACGACCATCCTATCACCTTTGAAGATGCTAAAAGATTGGGCCTTCCAGTTTCCAAAGAGATGCCCGTAGAAATATACCAACTTATGAAACTCTTCCCTCAACCAGTAAGAAGCGTGCCCTCTGTAGAATATCTTCCTTTACCTAAAAAGAAATTGAGCTAAGCTGTGGAAGAGTGCTAACTTAAAAGATAATTTAAATTCCCACGCAGGCTAAAGCCTGCGACTACCAAACCCCTTTGAATTTTTATGTTTCTCGATAGCTCCAATCTCTAGCTTGCGCTCTCGCAAGTTAGAGCCATAGACTTTTAAAGATAACTTGAGTTTTTTAAAATCTATAAGTCTTTTGACATAAATTAAAGCTTGTCGTCAAAATATTGACATATCTAAAAAAATATTTTTACAATTTTCCATGTGGTATTACTATCTTATTATCAGAATGTATTGGCATATTTCTTGAAGACGATTTTTAAAAAAGAGGAGGAGGAGCTATGGCAGAGGAGATTGTAAAAGAGGAGGCTAAAGGAAAGGGTGGAGGTAAAAAAAAGTTATTAATATTTATATTGTTAGTAG
>JBKBTC010000143.1:0-615 GCA_046291435.1 Caldimicrobium sp.
GATTCTTTAAGATTAAATCTTTCAGCAAGTTCTGCTGTTAAATCTTGGACTGTTACTCCAATCCAACCTCTTGTGACTTTTCCATCTCTTATTAAACTGTCTTTAATTACTCTTGCCATATTGCTTGGCACAGCAAAACCAATTCCTTGATAACCGCCGGTTCTTGAAAATATAGCAGTGTTAATGCCGATTACCTGACCTCTTATGTTTACTAATGGACCTCCTGAGTTTCCTGGATTTATGGCAGCATCTGTTTGAATGAAATCCTCATAATCAGCTATTCCCACATCAGCTCTTCCTGTAGCACTTATTATACCCATGGTAACTGTATGGGTTAATCCATAGGGATTACCTATGGCAAGAACAAAATCTCCTACTTGAAGCTCATCAGAGTTGCCCCAAGGTGATACAGGCAAGTCTTTTGCATCAATTTTTATGACTGCTAAATCAGTTTTTGGATCTGCACCTACAAGGCTGGCTTTAAAAGTTCTCCTGTCGTAGAGGGTTACTTTTATTTCATCGGCTTGTTCCACAACATGATAGTTTGTAAGAATAAAACCATCGGAAGACACTATAACTCCAGAGCCCATACCCATTTCTTTCCATTTTTTATTT
>JBKBTC010000144.1:0-613 GCA_046291435.1 Caldimicrobium sp.
GATTCATAGTAAGAAGAATGGCTATTTTGCATTAAGATGAATTCTTAAAAGTTTTATCAAAATCTCTGCTGTCTCTAAGACTCTTTTGCTGAGGGGTTTACCTAAAGTTGAAGACTCTGGCTGAATTCCTAATATAAATACTGGGACATGGAGATTTTTATTTAGGAAATTGGTATAGAGATTTAAAGAGGTAGTGTGGGTAGAAAATTTCATCCCTTCTAAAGCTTTTCCTTCAAAAAAAATGACAGAGCCAGCCTCTAAATTCATATCTAAAGCATCAATAAATACAACTGTATTGGGATTATGCTCTATTATCTTGCCAAGATATCTTTCAGGAGTATCTTCACAATCAATTACTATAGCATCTACTTTGTCTTTTATTGATTTAGCAATGAAAGACCCCACAGCATCATCTCCCCTTAGAGGATTTCCTATTCCGGCAATAACTATTTTGCCCTTTAAATTTTTTAAAAATTCATCAATACTCAATTTATTCTTGCACTAAGGGTTTTATTCTGTCCTTTGATATACCTAAGGCTTTAGCTATTCCAAACAAAATAGCCTCTGGTCGCGGAGGGCAGCCGGGAATATAAAGATTCACAGGAATTATTTT
>JBKBTC010000145.1:0-589 GCA_046291435.1 Caldimicrobium sp.
TTATAGAAGGAAAAATAAAACCTGAAGAAATAGAAATGGAAATTGGAGAACTACAAGTAAAACAAGTATTTAAGATAAAAAACGGTAAAGTAGCAGGATGCTATGTACTTAACGGAAAAATAACAAGAGACTCTATTCTAGTTATAGAAAGAAATAATCAACAAATATTCCAAGGACAAGTAGAATCACTTAAAAGATTCCAAGAAGATGTAAAAGAAGTAATCCAAGGTTATGAATGTGGTTTGAAAATAAAAGATTTTAACGATGTCCAACCAGGGGATATCATAAGAGTATTTATTAAAACAATAAAACAAAACTAAAGGAGGAAATATGTACACAATACCCGAAAACTTGCTCTATTCAGAACAACACGAATGGGTATCGCTTGAGGAAAACATAGCCACCATAGGAATAACAGATTTTGCTCAAAAAGAATTAGGTGACATAGTCTACATAGAACCACCGCAAATAAATCAAAAAGTTGAATTTATGAAAGTCTGTGGATCCATAGAGTCTGTCAAAAGTGTATCCGATCTCTATAGCCCAGTTGAAGGTATAGTTATAAATATTAACGAAGAAGTACTTAACA
>JBKBTC010000146.1:0-584 GCA_046291435.1 Caldimicrobium sp.
GGTATTAGTTATACCGAGATAGATTATACAAAAGAAATAGCTATTGAAGCGGTGCTTTCTTCCCTTTTAAATGTAATTGGCTCTGTTAAAGCCATTCATAAGTATACTAAGGAATTAGAATTTTATGCCACAAGAGATTCTTTAACTTCTCTTTATAATCAAAGGGTTTTTTGGGAACTTTTAACCTACGAAATTGAAAGAGCTAAGAGATTTAATTATAAATTTGCCGTCCTTTTATTAGACTTAGATAATTTTAAAGTAATTAATGATACCTATGGACATCTCTTTGGAGATCAATTTTTAAAAGAAATGGCTTCACTTTTAGAAAATAATAAGAGGAAGGGTGATATTTTAGCCCGCTATGGCGGGGATGAATTTGTCTTTATTTTGCCTTTATGTGATCTCTCTCAAGCAGTAAGTGTAGCTGAACGAATTAGAGAAAATTTAAAAGTTTATAAAATAAAAGCCCCGGATGGTAAAGAATTATCCATAACAACTACTATTAGTATTGTCATTTTTCCTGATCATGCTGAGACTCCTAAGGATTTATTTGCTATTGCTGACACTCTTCTTTATAAAAGTAA
>JBKBTC010000012.1:0-14059 GCA_046291435.1 Caldimicrobium sp.
TTTTTAAAAAGTTTCTACGATTTAATCCCATATACTCCCCCCTTTTTTGAAGTTTTTTATCCAAATATAATTTCATTTTTTATTTTTAAATTTTAATTTATTTTTAAATTTTAAAAGTAAATTAATAAAAAAGCAAGTTTATTTTATATTCAAATTTTTAAAGCAAAATTAAAATTTGGCAATTTGTTTAATATTCATTTTTTTTTCTTAAAAATTCTTCAAATTTTAAAATATTTTTCAAAAGGTGATCATAGCCAGTCCTAATTTCACAGAAAAGCTTAGTTAAGGTTTCTTGGTAATAACTGCCTTCTTCACAGGAGGAGCGTCTATTTTAAAAGTAGGGTAGAGCTTGCTGATTAATTAAGGTCTTACATAACGGAAGCCTTCTTCTTGCCACTCTACCAAAGCAACAATTCCTGCGGGCACTGTGTAAGCATCTTTTGGCACTTTTTCAAAGGCAATATTGAAGGCTTTTAAAGCATTTTCACAAAAGTATACCTTTGCACCCTTCGCAATAACTTCTTTAAAAAGTTCCTCAAAAGTTGCAAATTTTTCTAAAACGGTAACTCCTTCAAAATTCACTAAAATTATAATTTCATAAGGTTTATCTGCCATAGCTAAGGCAAAATTTCTTCCTTGTTTTAGGGCAGCTTCAAATCTCACTGATTCTGGTACATGTAAAAGTAGATTTAATTTTTTCATAGCACCCCCTCCTCAAATTCTTCTTTTAATGACCTACTCAGTAGTCTCTCTATGGACCTCTCTGGCTTTTCACTTTTGTATAAAATATTATATACCTCTTCACAAATTGGTAAAGGGATTTTTAATTCTTCACTTAAAGCTTTGACGTATGCAACGGTTTTTACTCCCTCTGCTACCTGATTTAATTCCTTTAAAATACTTTGTAAATCCTTACCTTTTGCCAAGTTAAGTCCCACTTGATAATTTCTTGAAAGGAAACCTGTACAAGTTAAGACTAAGTCTCCTAACCCAGCTAATCCATAGAAAGTTTCCTTTTTTCCCCCAAGGCGTGTTCCAATTCTAATCATTTCAACTAATCCTCGAGTAATAAGACCAGCTCTGGCATTAAGACCCAAGGCTAAGCCATCACATATACCTGAAGCTATGGCTATGACATTTTTTAAGGCTCCAGCTAATTCTACTCCTATAGGGTCGTAACTTCTATACACTCTAAAATATTTCCAAGCAAGAATTTCTTGAATTTTTAAAATTTCCTTGCTTTCCTGTCCTGCTAATACAACCGCCGTTGGTAAACCCTTAGCAACTTCCAAGGCAAAGGAAGGTCCCCCTAAGACAAAATAGAATTTTTCCTTTCCGAACGCTTCTTTTAAAAGTATTAATGGGCTTTTCCTACTCTCCAGGTCTAATCCTTTTATCCCAGAGATGTGAATAGATATATCTTTAAGGTAAGAAAAATATTTTTTTAGAGTTGATTCTAAGGTATGTGAGGGTATTGCCCATATCGTTAAAATTACTCCTTCAAAAACTTTTTCAGGGTCTGTTGAGGCTCTAAGTTTATTAGGAAGTTTAATTTTAGGAAGATAAAAGGGATTTTCTTTTTCCTTTTCAATAGCATAAGCAACTTCTTCTCGTCTCACTAAGAGATAGACTTCGTAATCTTTTTCTGCAAGAACTTTTCCCAAGGCAGTGCCCCAAGAGCCACCACCTATTATAGCAATTTTAGACATACTCCATATTTATAGCCTTTTCACAAACTTGTCAAGTAATTGAAAGAATAGGAATCGGTCCCTCTTGCAATTTCATTTTTTATGTATTAAATTTATATTTATATATAAAAAAATAATAGGAGGTGTATTATGAAAAAAGGAATTATTATCGGAGGCTTGATAGGTCTATTTATGGTAGGGCAAGTTTTTTCAGCAGGAGATGTAGAAAAAGGGAAAAAACTTTTTAATAACCCCAAATTAGGGACTGCTGGAAAAAGTTGTAATTCCTGTCATCCCAATGGTCAGGGATTGGAACAAGCAGGAACTAAGAAAGAATTTAAAATTATGGGTAAAAATTTGAAATCTTTAGAGGAAGCAATAAATCTCTGTATAGAAATGGCACTCAAAGGAAAAGCCCTTGACCCAAAAAGTAAAGAAATGGAAGACTTGGTGGCATACATTAAATCCCTTTCTGGAATGCCTGCTACTCCAAAGAAGAAAAAAGTTGAAGGTTGTTAATCCAGTGATTTAATAAATGCGCAGGCTTTAGCCTGCGCTTTACACATAATAGCAGGATTATTCCTACCCGTGATATTTTAACAAAGATGCTTGATCTACGCAAAAAACTTCTGGTTGATACAAAAAGAATAATGCATTCTCCCATTTTGTGAAAAATGGTATTTTAAATTGTAATCCCCAAAAAAGCCAATTATAATACTTTTCAGCTTTAATTTTCCCATAAAAGCCCTTGAGAGAGGTAGGGAGGCATGCCAAAAATCCGTTTTTTACCATATGATGTAGAAGAAGAGATTTTGCCAGAGGAGAGTGTGCTTGAACTTGCCATGCGTTTGGGAATTCATATTAACGCAAGTTGTGGAGGAATAGGTGCTTGTAATAAATGTAAAGTATTAGTTGAAAAAGGAGATTTTAAAGGTGATAAAATAGATGAAAATTATTACAAAGCTTGCACCCTTTATCCAATTAGTGATTTAATTATACGAATTCCTGTGGAAAGTCATTATGATAGAAAGGCTCTTTTAAGAAAAGTTAGAGCTCAAGCTATTGAGAGAAAAGAAGTTCTTCCTCCATCCCCCCTTTTAAAAAAGATTTTAATGTCTCTTCCACCACCTACAATAGAAGAAAATACTCCTGATTTGGAGAGGCTTTTAAGTGAGCTTGAGAAAAAAGGGATTGAAAAGCCATTTTTTCCTAACCATCTTTTAAAGAAATTGCCCTATCTGTTAAGAGAAGAGAATTTTCAAGTTACAGTTAGTATCTTTGAAGACCCCTTCTATACCTCCTCATTTATTACTGATATTGAGCCCGGTGATACCACTAAAAGAGCTTTAGGAGTTGCTATAGACCTTGGAACAACTACCTTACAACTTGAATTAATAGATTTAACTACAGGAGAAACACTCGCAAAAACTTCAGATTATAACCCACAGATAAGTTATGGCGAGGATGTAATAAGCAGAATTGAATTCGCAAAGAAAAAGGAGGGTTTGAAATTATTAGCCCAGAGAGTTAGAGAAAAGCTTGATATTTTAATAGATGAACTACTTCGCTCTGCTAAAAGGAATCTCGATGAAATTGTTATAGTAGGAATAGCAGGAAATACTGTAATGACTCATCTTTTCTTAGAACTTGAACCTAAGTTTTTAAGAGAATATCCCTATGTGCCTGTAGCTAAAAATTATCCCTTTTTCTTTGCTAAGGATTTAGGAATGGGTTTGAAAGAATCAGTAACCTTTATTTTTTCTTCATCAGTTGCAAGTTATGTAGGTGGAGACATAACAGCAGGAGTCTTGGCTTCACTTATGGCTAAGGAAGCCCCTTTAACTCTATTTATAGACCTTGGAACTAATGGAGAGATTGTCATCGGAAACAAAGATTTTCTTATGACAGCTGCGTGTTCAGCTGGTCCTGCCTTTGAAGGTGGAGGGATTAAATGTGGCATGAGAGCAACAAGTGGGGCTATAGAAGGAATTAGCATAGATCCAAACACCTTGGAACCTATGATTATAACCATTGGGAAAAGTAAGCCTAAAGGTATTTGTGGATCAGGCATTATTTCTCTTCTTGCTAATTTGTTTAAGTTGGGATTGGTAGATAAAGCTGGTAAATATAGAAGAGATCTTGAGCATCCACGCCTAAGAAAAGGGGATCATGGGTATGAGTATGTCTTAGTATTCAAAGAAGAGTCTGCAACAGGTGAGGATATAGTTTTTACAGAAGAGGATATTGAAAACTTGATTAGGGCAAAGGGGGCAATGTATGCGGGATATCAAATCTTGGTTGAATCAGTAGGGTTGTCCATGCAAGATATAGAAAGGGTCTTTTTAGCAGGGACCTTTGGCAGTTTTATAGACCTTGAAGATGCGATAACTATTGGTTTGCTGCCAGACCTTCCCAGAGATCGCTTTTATTTTTTAGGAAATACCAGTTTACAAGGTGCTAAAAAGATGCTATTATATACTTTAGAAAGGGCTGAACTATATAAAATAACCCAGATGATGACCCATGTAGAGCTTTCAAACCATCCTAAATATATGGATTATTACATGGCAGCCCTATTTTTACCTCATACTGACGAAAAATTATTTCCCTCAGTTAAGAGGTTTTAATGATCCATAAAGAGGGAAGACCCTATATTTTATCCTCTCTTCTTGCCTCAGGAATAGCTTGTCTTTTAGGGAGAACTAAGTGGTGTTTAGGCTTTTTGGGCTTATCCTTAGCAAATGCTTATTTTTTCCGTAATCCTAAAAGAGAACCTCTTTTTAACCCTGAATATGTAATTTCACCTGCAGATGGAAAAATTGTTCTCTGTCAGGTAGAAAACAGACCTGAGTGGTACGAAGGACCGCTTTATAGGGTCGGTATATTTATGCGCTTATGGGATGTGCATCTAAATCGAGCTCCTACTACTGGAAAAGTTTTAAAAATTGTTCATCTGAAAGGCGATAAAGTTCCTGTATTCAGAGATGAGGCTTTTGAAAAAAATGAGAAAATGATTTATTTGATTGAAAGAGAAGACAATACTCCCTTTTGGGTTGTTCAGATTGCAGGTATTGTGGCAAGAAGAATAAAAAATTTTGTTTTTCCTGGTGATAATGTTGTAGCGGGAGACCTAATTGGTATAATAAAATTTAGTTCTCGGGTGGAACTTTTTTTCCCCTATGAAAATTCGGAAATCTTTGTAAAAGAGGGACAAAAAGTTTTTGCTGGCGAGACAATTTTGGCTAAGTTGCCTCTAAAAAAATAGTTCTAATGTATTCTTTAATCCCAAACATTTTTACAACTCTTAACCTTTTTTCCGGATTTTATTCCATACTTACCTCTATAGAAGGAAATTTTATACACTCAGCTATTGCTATCTTTTCAGCCCTTTTTTTTGATATATTTGATGGAAGATTTGCTCGGCTTACAGGGCAGTCTACCAGATTTGGAAAAGAATATGACTCCTTAGCTGATATGGTTTCTTTTGGCGTTGCACCAGCTCTTTTAATTTATAACTTTTCTCTCAAAGATTTTTCCAAACTTAGTTGGTTAGCTTGTTTTTCATATATGTCTTGCGTAGCTTTAAGACTTGCAAGATTTAACACAAAAACAGTCTCTACTACTTATTTTGAAGGATTGCCTTCACCAGCAGGTGGGATTATTTTATCCGCCATTACAATATTTTTTATTCAGGTAGAAGTAGAGAATGCATTCAAAGACTGGATTTTACTCATCTTACTTTATCTCTTAGCCTATCTTATGGTTTCTACCATTAAATATCCCAGCTTTAAGGAACTGAAGTTTAATGCTTTGTCAAATTTTTATTTTCTTATCTTGTTTATACTTATGTTGACCCTTGTAGCCACAAATCCACCTTTAATACTTCTTATTATTACCACCTTTTATGTGTTATTAGGACCTTTTTTATTTTTCAAAAAAACAGGCTCAAGGGTGATTAAAAAATTTTTAAAGAAAGATAGAACTTAAATTCATGCAATCCCTGTAGCCGCAAACTTTAGGTTGCGCCCATGCAGGCTAAAGCCTGCGGCTACCGGATCCTTTTTAATTTTCTTGTTTTTCGGTTGCCGTAACTTTTAGCTTGCGCAAGGGGAGGGGATTAATCGGTTGAAATTGACAAATATTTGAAGTTAGGTTATAATTTTTTTTAAATTTCGCTTGTTTTAGTAGATTCTTTAAAATTTTACAGGAGGGTTGAAATGAGCAGGGGAGAAAGACTTTTGAATATCGGCTTTGGAAATTTTGTAGTGGTGGATAGGGTGATTGCTATTGTAAATCCTAATTCTGCACCAATGAAAAGACTAAAAGAAGAGGCAAAAGAGACAAAAAGGCTCATTGACGCTACTCAGGGCAGAAAAACTCGCTCTATCATCATTACCGATAGTAATCATGTCATCCTATCAGCCATTCAGGCTGAAACTATAGCCCAAAGATTTTCCTCTGACATCATTAAAGTAAAAGAAGAGGAAGAGTAATCTTTGAATAAGCTAATTATAATTGTTTCAGGTCCATCTGGAGCTGGAAAGAGCACTCTCTTAAAAGAACTTCCCCCTGAAGAGTTTTATTTTTCTATTTCTCATACGACCCGTCCTCCTCGCGAAGGAGAAATTTATGGAAGAGACTATTATTTTATAGATAAAGAGACCTTTTTAGAAATGCTTAAGGCTGGAGAGTTTTTAGAATGGATTGAGGTTCATGGAAATTTTTATGGGACATCAACTAAAGAAATTGAAAAGGCTTTTTCTCAAGAAAAACATTTAGTTTTAGATGTGGAAGTAATAGGTGCCAGTGCCATTAAGAGAAAATTTGGACCTTCTGCTCTCTCTATTTTCATTCTTCCACCAAACCTTAAAACCTTAGAAGAGCGGTTAAAGAAAAGAGGCACAGAAAGTGAAGAAAAAATAAAGCAGAGATTAGAGAGGGCAAAAATGGAACTCTCTTTTGCCCCCTTTTTTGATTATGTAATCATAAATGATTCCCTTGAGAAAGCAAGAGATAATTTTTTATCTATAATAAAAGCAGAGCTTTGTCGCCCATGGCGTATAAATTGGCTTAATGAATAAGGTTATATGGGGTATTAACCCCCTTTTAGAGATTTTAAAAACACAGCCTCATCTCATAGAAGAAATTATCTTTGAGAAGAAAACTCTTTCAGGTAAAAAATATCAAATTTTAGAAAAGGCTAAAAAATTAAATATTCCTGTTAAAGTTTATACCAAAGAACCCTTTTGCCCACCAAAAGTTCCAAAAGAGGCAAATACACAGGGAGTAGTAGCCTACCTGAAAGAATTTAATTATGCCTCTTTAGAGGAAATAGAGAAAATTTGGCTTGAAAAACAGGAAATTCCATTAGTTGTAGCCTTGGATGAAGTTATGGATCCACAAAATGTTGGAAGTATTTTGAGAGTTTCGGATGCCATGGGTGTTCATGGAGTAATTTTACAAAAACATAGAGCTTGTGAAATCACTGCTACTGTTATAAAAGTTTCTTCAGGCTCTGCTTTTCATTTGCCGATAGCGCAAGTAAAAAATCTTAAAGAGGCAATAGATTTTTTTTCTAAAAAAGGCTTATGGATTTTAGGATTATCGCATAACGCAGATAAGCCTATCTTTGAAATTGACCTTAAGGTGCCTTTACTTGTCATTGCAGGCAATGAAGCAAAAGGTATTAGACCTTCTCTCTTAGAGAAGTGCGATTTTTTAGCTAAAATTCCCATGCTTGGGAAAATTGAAAGTTTAAATGTAGCCCAAGCAACTGCTATTGCCCTCTATGAAATTTTAAGACAGCGTTTGAAACATTTTTAGTGTAAGCAAACCTACTTACAGGTATCGCTTTTTCAACCGCCACTTAAGTAAAAAGCAAGAATTTTTTCTTCAATTTCTTTTTTGAAAACCTTTGAGTCTAAAGGCTTATAAGCTAAAAGATCAGGAAAATCTGGTACTACTTCAGCTCCTCCTTTTTTAATTATCTGTGGATAGACTTCAATGCAATAAAAATTTTCCACATTAGTTAAGATGGCATAATAGGGAGGTGGATTAAAAAAGAGACGAGCTATGGCGATAAGAGGGCGCTCTAAATGACTAAGCCCTCTTTTACTGGGATGATAATCAAGAATAAGGAGTGTTTTTTCTTCATAAGTAATAGTTATAGGAAGAAAAAAGGAAAAGAAAAGATCATTGTGATAAAAATTGAATTTTTGAAGGAGGGATATGGTATTTGCAGGGTAGCCCTTTTGAAAAAATAGATTTTTCAGAGAGGTTATAATTTCTTGAGGAATCGTGCTTCCGCTATCTTCCATAATTGTTCCACATCTTCCTTTGAAAGACCAGCTCCAAGGGCAACTTTATAGGCAAACTCTGGGCTTAGGAGGTCTGAGGGGCTATGAGCATCGGAATTAATTATAAGGGGTGCACCATATTTAAGGGCTAATCTTGCTACATGTCCATTGGTTAGACAATGTCCCTTTCTTCCTGAAATTTCAAGAAAGATTCCTTTTTCTGCAGCAAGCTTTACTTCTTCTTCTTTTATAAGCCCAGGGTGAGCTAATATATCTGCCTCTCCTAAGATTGCGGAGAGATTTGTACCTTCCTCTACTGGTTCAACGATGGTTTCTCCATGAACCACTACAATTTCTGCCCCTGCTTTTCTTGCTTTTTCTATCAATTCAGGAATGAGCTTTGGTGGAACATGAGTAATCTCAATCCCAGGAATTAACCGTGGTGATAAACCCTTGTAAGCATCACAGATTTTCTTTAAGTTTTTTAAAATTAATTCATAATTAGAAAAATCGGCATGATCAGTAATAGCAATGGCTTTATAATTAAGCACCTTTACCCTTTGCCAAATCTCTGCAGGAATTAACTCACCATCACTAAATACAGAATGACAATGAAAATCGAACAAAGGGACCTCTACATTTTATATTTGAAGTGCTTTGGGTCTAATTCCTGTAAAATTTCTTTTAGTTTTTCCTTTTCTTCTTCTGTAGCACCTATAATCTCTTCTTGTGTATTCTTGACAAGGGATTCAGTAAAGGTTTGTCCTTTTTGCAATACCTCTTCTGCTACAAATATCTCTGCTCCAGTTCTTAAAGCCATAGCAACGGCATCACTTGGTCTGGCATCAATATCTACTAACTCACCTTGCACATCAAGAGTTATGACAGCATAGTAGGTGTTGTCCCTTAAATCGACGATTTCTATCTTTGGGATACGTATGCCTAAGAAATCTAAAATATTTTTCATAAGGTCATGGGTAAGAGGTCTTGGGAACTGAATGTTCTCTAATTTCGAAGCAATGGAAGTAGCCTCTAATACTCCAATCCATATAGGTAAAATCCTTGGTCCATTTGCTTCCTTGAGAAGCATAACAGGACTATTTGAAACAGGGTCTATAGCTATCCCGTGTATCAAAACTTTTATCTTCATACTTTCCCCACCCCTTTTGAATAATTCATATTATTTTAAAATATATATTAAGAACCTTTTCATTAAAAGTCAAGACTACGCGAGTGTGCTCCTATTTTTAAATATCACAGTTAATTATTTTGAAATATCACATTTAATGTAACTGCAGCTTAAGCGTGCATGGAAAGGACTTATTTATATTATTATAAAATTTGAAATCTGAAATAAAATTGCCTTGCCTTTGTTAAAATATTAAGTAAATTAAAAGGGTAATAAAAAACTTTAAAGCAACGGGGTAGGTGTGATTAAACATATTTTTTTATTTTTATTCTGTATATTTTATTTTACAAAACCTCTCTTAGCTAAAGAGTGGGTAGTTTCTTCTTATCCCCTTGCTAAAATTTGGGAGGAACTTTTCCCTGAGGAAAAGCTTTATATTATAACACCACCCAAGGGAGAGTTTCATTTTACTGAACCAACTACAAAAGATTGGGAGGCTATCAAAAAAGCAGAATTTGTAATTATCGTTGGCTCAGAGCCTTGGGCGAAGAGAGTTTATAAGCTTGTTCCTAAGGAGAAAATTTTTTCTTTAACTTATGCAGAGGAAAAACTCATTGATCCTCATCTTTGGTTTGACCTAAAAAGGGTTGAAAGGCTACTTAATTACTTTTTATCTCATCCTATGGTCAAAGAAAAGCCCTATTTTGAAAAGGCAAAACTACGGGTGGAGCAATTTTTATCAAAGTTAACAGAGCTTCAAAAGAATTATTCCACTCTTTCCTCTTGTAAAGAGAAAAAATTTTACAGTATTGGTCATCAAGTTTTCTTCTATCTCTTTAAAGACACAGGTATCAAAGAGATTTCGCTTATTAAGGGACATCATCATGGAGAAGTTTCCACTAAAAGATTAAAAGAAATTTTGACGGATGCCCAAAGAAAACAAATCAAAAAGATACTTCTTAGTGAAAGAGAGTTTATTAAATATAAAGAATTTTTTATAAGAGAAGGCTTCCAGGTTTATGAAGTTTGGACGGGTGATTATGATATGCCAGGAACCTTTATCGAACTGATGGAAAAAAATTTAGAAACTTTTAAAAGGCTGTTAAACTGTAGCTAATAAATTTTCTTAAAGGAGCAAGAATTTTATGCGTACAGCTTTAAAATTAAAGCTTTTGTTGGTAATACTTTTAACCCTTTTAGCCGGTATATTACTTCTTCCTACTTTTTTTTCTGACCTCCCCAATTGGTTTTATAAATATATCCATAAAGGCAGGTTAAAGCTTGGATTAGATTTAAAAGGTGGCGTACATTTAGTATTAAAACCGGATTTGGAGAAGGCTCTACAAAATCAATTTGAAAATCATTTGAGAGACCTTTTTCAAGAGCTTGCTAAAAAAGAGATACCCTTTGAGAAAGAAATACAGGGGTTTACTCTTTATTTAAAATTGGATAAGGAAGAAGCAGGAAGAATATTAAAAGAAGAGGTGCTTCCAAAATTTAAAGAGATAAGCCTTATAAGTGAAAAAAAGGAGGCTAATAAAAGTGTTTTTCTTTTAGGGCTTTCAGAGGAGAGGCGAAATTTTATCAGAGATAACTTAGTTAATCAGTTGCTTGAGGTTTTAAGAAATAGAATAGACCAATTTGGAGTTGCAGAACCTATAATTACTAAACAAGGTAAAGATAAAGTGGTAATACAGTTGCCAGGTGTAAAGGACCCTGAGCGCGCTTTAAGAATAATCGGACAGACAGCCCAACTGGAATTCAAACTTGTGGACGAAGAGACAATGAAAAGAGTAGACCTTTCTTCGCTTATATCTTTGATTTCAAAAGAGGGAAGAATAAAGGATCCTAATAATCTTGAAGAATGGAGGTCTCAATTAAAGCCTTATCTTCCACCAGACACAGAATTTTATTTTGAGATAAATAAAGAAAGAGAGACAGGAAAAATTATAAAATTACCTCTTTTACTAAAAAAAGAGACTTTACTTACTGGTGAATACATAAGAAATGCACAGGTTAGGATAGATCCTTCCTTTAATGAGCCATATGTATGGGTTCAGTTTAATGAGAGAGGAGCTAAAGTCTTTGAAGCTATAACCTCTGCTTATGTAGGGAAAAGGTTAGCTATAGTGTTAGATGATGTGGTTAGGTCTGCACCTGTGATAAGAGAAAAAATTGCAGGTGGAGAAGCTCAAATTACTGGTTCTTTTACTATGGAAGAAGCACAAGATTTAGCATTAGTATTGAGAGCAGGAGCTCTACCAGCCCCGGTAAAAATTCTGCAAAATATAACTATAGGTCCATCCTTAGGTAAGGACTCTATTGAAAAGGGAATTAAAGCTGGAATTATAGGTGCAGCAAGTGTTATTCTTTTTGCTATACTTTATTATAAGGGCTCTGGTGTAATTGCAGTCATTGCTCTCGTGCTAAACATATATTATCTACTTTCACTCCTCTCAGCCTTTCAAGCAACTCTTACCCTGCCTGGTATTGCAGGTATAATTTTAAGCATTGGGATGGGAATTGATTCTAATGTGCTTGTTTTTGAGAGGATAAGAGATGAACTTCGCCTTGGCAGAAGTTATTATTCTGCTATATTTAACGGCTATTCTAAAGCCTTTTGGACCATCTTTGATGCCCATATAACTGTGCTTATTACAGCCTTCATTCTATTTATCTTTGGTACAGGTCCGATAAGGGGTTTTGCTATTACCCTCTCTATATCAATCTTAGTTAATCTTTTTACTGCATTATATTTTACAAAAATTTATTATGAAGTGCAATATGACAGAGGAAAGAATATAAGAATTTCCTATCTTTCTCTTTTAGAAAAACCTAATTTTGATTTTATGAAATGGAAAAAGTTTTTTGCAGTGCTCTCTCTGAGCTTAGTCTTAGCAGGTACCTTTGGGTTTGTAAACACCCTTTTAGGTAAAGCTAATCTCGGAATTGATTTTACTGGGGGTACCATTTTATATTTAAAGAGCGAAAATCTTCCACCTTTAGATAAGTTAAGGGAATCTTTAAGTGAAGCAGGTTTTAAGGATTTAGTTTTACAAGATGTAAAAGACCAAAAATTGCTTTTATTAAAATTTAAAAGCGGAAAAGAAACCTTGACAGAAGAGGTAAATAGAATCATTCAAACTCTTAATACCAAACACTTTGATGCCAAGTTTCAAGTATTAGCAAAAGAAGAAATAGGTGGAATAATAAGTGATGAATTAAAAAAGAAGGCTCTTTTTGCCATTTTTGGTTCTCTTGTGGGAATAACTCTTTACCTTTCTTTTAGATTTAATTTATATTTTGCCTTAGCAGCAGGTCTTGCTACTTTACATGATGTAATCGTAGTGTTTGCTATTTTTTATCTTTTGGGCTTGGAAATAAATCTTCTTTTTATTACAGCCCTTCTTACTATTGCAGGCTATTCTCTTACCGACACAGTAGTTATTTTTGATAGAATAAGAGAGGTAATCTTGAGAGAGGAAAAAATACAAAATTTTGATATACTTATCAATAAAAGTTTAAACGAAGTTATCTCAAGAACAGTAATTACTACTCTAACAACTCTTTTTGGCTCTCTTGCTTTGCTAATCTTTGGTGGAGTAGTTATTAGAGATTTTGCTTTGGCTCTAACCTTAGGATTTATCATTGGCACTTATAGTTCCATCTTTATTGCATCTCCACTTTTAAAATTGTTGCATAAAGGAGAAATACCAACCTTAAAAGAGAAAGAGATTTTATAAGGTAGCCCCAAGCTTTAGCTTTCGCTCTCTCAAGCTAAAGACTTCGGCTACCAAAAATCAAACACCATAAATGTGACATTTCCAAATAGGAATTCACAGCTACATTTCAAAATAGAAACCACATACTCTCATGGAAAACCTTGACAATTTTAAATTTGATGCTACCTTTAGACAAAATTAGAAAAAGGAGGGAATTTCTTTGGCGGGAATTATTGTAAGAGACGGAGAATCCTTTGAACAGGCCTTAAAGAGGTTTAAAAGATTAGTTGAAAAAACAAAGATCCTTTCAGAAGTTAAAAAAAGAGAATTTTATGAAAAGCCTGGTGTGAAAAAAAGAAAAAAAATTCAAGCGGCAAAGAAAAAACTTCTAAAGAAGTTAAAAAAGATCCAACAAAAATTAGAAGATTAATTGAAAGATTATTTACTATTAGATTGGGAAGGACTTAAAGCTCAATTAGTTAAGTTTCTTGCAACAGATAGTGCAAAAGAATATCTTTCTGAGTCTATAGCTCAAATAGATCCTTCTAAAGCCAAGCATTTACAAGAAAAGTCACAATATCTTTGGCAAAAAATTGAGAAGGGAGAGGCTGTAGAGATACCCTCTCTTTTTTCTATTAAAAAGATAATTTCTCAGGCACAAAAAAGAAGTTTCTTTATAGAAAAAGAATTGTTAGAATTAGCTCAGTGGTTTAAAACTGCCATTAATTTAAGCTCTATTTTAGAGAATTCACCTTTTGATAACTTTATACTTAGTTATGATAAGTTTAGGGCAGTATATACAAAAATTTTAGATATCTTAGATATTGAAAGGGGAGAGATAAAAGATGAGGCAAGTTTTGAGTTATATTTGATTAGACGAGAAAAGAAGAAATTAACTAATGAGCTTTTTGACAAACTAAACAAGCTAAAAGAAAAATTTTATAATTGTGGGTATTTGCAAGATAACATTTTTCTCCAAAGAGAAGGAAGATATGTGCTTCCTGTTAAACCTGAGTTTAAAGGTAAGGTCAAAGGCATCTTTCACGGGTATTCTCAAAGTGGTGCTACGCTTTTTATTGAACCCTTAGGAATTGTTGAATTAACAAATGAGGTAGAAGAGTTTACCTGGAGAGAAGAAAGGGCAATACAGAAGATATTAAAAGAGATTTCTGAAGAAATTTTTCCTTTGAGAAAAAAACTTTTAGACTTGGAATTAGCTATCGT
>JBKBTC010000012.1:14154-19664 GCA_046291435.1 Caldimicrobium sp.
TTGTAGACCTTGATTTAGCATTAGCTAAAGTAAAATTTGGAAGAACTTATAGAGGTATTTTTCCAGAGATTCTCTCACAGGGATCTATTTTTATAAAAGAAGGCTTCCATCCGCTTCTTTATTTTAAAGCTCTTGAAGAGGCTAAAAATTTTCCCATAGCCAATAACTTTTCTTTCAAAAAAGCTCTTCTTATTACAGGACCTAATTTTGGTGGTAAAACTGTTAGTTTAAAAACTATTGGGCTTTTAGTGTTTATGGCATTAAATGGTTTTTTACTTCCAGCAAAGGCTGCTCAAATTCCTCTTTTTCATAAGATTTTAGTTGATTTAGGAGATGAGCAAAATCTTTTAGAAGGAGAATCCTCCTTTTCCTCACATTTAAAAAATCTAAAAAGGCTTTATGAAGAAGTTGATGAGAAAACACTTGTATTATTAGACGAACCTGGAAGAGGTACAAATTTTGAAGAGGGTTCAGCTTTGGTGTTAGGATGTATTGAGAGGTTTTTAGAAAGAGGAGCAAAAGTTGTAGTTACTACTCATTCTCCCCTTCTCAAAGCCTACGCTTTAGAAGATAAAAGATTTGAGATAGCTATGGTTAAAAATTATAAGCTTTTATATGGATACTTGGGCGAATCTCAGGCTTTAGAGCTTGCTCAAAAAATTGGTTTTGATAAAGAAATCATTGAAAAGGCTAAAAAATTTTTAAAAGATAAATCATTTTATGATTACTATGAAAAGTATTTAGAGGAAGCTCAGAAATTAGAAGCACTAAGAAGAGAATGGGAACTAAAAGTTGAAGAATTGGAAAAAGAACGAAAAGAGTTAATGGAGTTTAAGAGGAATTTAATAAAAAAATATGCGGAAAAGTGGGAAGAATTACAAAAGGATTGGTATAGCCAGTTTAAGCACTTCTTAGAAAACATAAAAGAGACAAAAGATACAAAGGCACATAAAGCTTTTACGAAATTTTTGGAGAATAAATTTTATCCCTTTTTAGAAAAAGGGGATGCCTTTCAAAGGGGGGAAAGAGTTTTCATTGCAAACCTAAACAAAGAGGGCATAATTTATAAACTAAAAGAAAAAAGTGCAGAAGTTATTGTAGGTCAAATAAAAATAGAAATTCCTCTTCATCAAATACAAAAAATAAATAACTCTCTCTCAAAAAGTAATTATACAAAAGCTAGTTTCAAAACCCCCCTTATTAACCCCTATGGGAAATTGAACATCTCAAAGGAAAAGATTAATTTAATTGGTGAAAATATAGAAAGCGCCCTTAACTTACTTGAGAAGAAATTGAATATCTGTTTTTTACAAGGTATTAGAAGGCTTCTTATAGTTCACGGGCATGGCTCTGGGAAGTTAAGGTCAGCCATTAGAGAATATTTAAAGAACCATCCTTTGGTTGAGGCTCTCCAAGAAGCACCTATGGAAGAAGGTGGAAATGGAGCTACTTTAGTATATCTTTGTGAAAGAAATTAAGTCTCATAGACTTGACCTTTTTAAAAGCTTGTGTTAAAAGATAAAAAGCTCTCTATGTTTGAGAAAAATCTCTTTGAAGAGATAAAAAACCGTTTTGAAATTGTAAGTTTTATTTCACAATTCGTAAATCTCAAAAAAGTAGGAAGAAATTATGTGGGACATTGCCCCTTTCACGCTGAGAAAACACCATCTTTTACGGTTAGCCCAGAAAAACAAATTTTTAAATGCTTTGGATGTGGAGCAGCAGGAGATTTGGTCACTTTTTATATGAAATTTAAAGGGCTTGAATTTAAAGATGCCTTATATGAACTTGCTGAAAAGGCAGGTGTTAAAATAGATAAATCATATTTTATAGAGAAAAAAAGGGAAAAAGAAGAAGTTGAGTTAAATTTTAAGGTAGCAAAAATTTACCAAAATTTTCTCTGGAACCATCCTTCAGGGGAGCCAGCGAGACGATATTTAAAGGAAAGAGGCTTAAGTGAGGAGACCGCTAAAGCCTTTTATTTGGGTTATGCACCTCCTGAGGGAAGAGTTTTAGCCAGCCTTCTTAGAGCACAAAAAATAGACCTTGATTTTGCTTGCATGGCTGGGCTTTTAAAGAGAGAAAAAGATGGTGCCTATCTTGACCTTTTCAGGGATAGGCTTCTTTTTCCCATTTTTAATGAAAAAGGAGAGTGTGTAGGATTTGGAGGAAGGGCTATAAATGCTGAGGTTGAACCAAAATATTTAAATACTCCTGAAAGTTCTGTCTATAAAAAAAGTGAAATCCTCTATGGTCTATTTCAAAGTAAAGATTACATAAAGAAAGAGGGTTTAGGAATTATCATAGAAGGATATTTTGATTTTCTCTCGCTCTGGGAAAGGGGTATAAGAAATATCGTTGCTACTTGTGGAACCGCTTTGACTGCCAAACATATTCAAAAACTTAAGTTATTTGCAGAGGAATTAGTGCTTTTTTTTGATGGAGATAAGGCAGGAAGACTTGCTACGGTTAAAGCTATTTCTATTATAGCAAAGGAAGGGATGCTTCCCCGCATAATTTCTCTATCAGAGGATTTAGACCCTGATTCTTTTGTTCAAAAAAGTACCTTAAAAGTAGAAGAATTAAGAGAGGTTTTATTAAAGGAAAAACTTATTGATACCTTTACTTTTTTAAAAGAATTTTATGCGGAAGAGTTAAAAAGGAATCCCCAGCAGGTCTTAAAAGCATATTTTGAAATTTTTAAAGGGATAAGCGAGCCCATACTATTAAATAAAATTTCTCGGGAGATAGCTTTCCTATTTAATATACCAGAAACTGAAGTTTTATTACAATTAAAAAAAGAGGCAACAATCTCTATATCTTCAATACCTTCAAAAGAAAGAGAATCTGAGTTTCATGAAAGGATGAAAATAATAGCTCAATATGTAGTGAATTATCCTGAAGAAATATCTCTCCTTGAGGAGAAGGATTTTATGGAGTTATTGAGTGAAGAGCCAAAAAGTGTATACCATGACTTTTTAATAGAGTTTATAAAAAGGCGTCCAATGAAAGAGGACCTTTTTTTTGTATTTCCTGAGGAACATTATCAAGAGATACTTAGCGATTTACTTTTTGCTCCCCCTTTTGAGGATAAAAATTTAGTACTCCAGGAGATAAAGTCTTTTATAAAAAAAGAGTTGAAAAGGAGAGAACTTAGAAAAATTTGTGAAAATTTAAGGGCTTTGGAAAAAATGGGAAAAAAAGAGGACATTGAGAACTTTTTATTTAGATTAAAAGAAAGATTAAAAGACGAAATAGATTGCAAGATATAAAAATTTAGGAGGGAAGCTATGAACCTCCAACTTCAAGAAAACTGTATTTTTGGAGAAGAATTTTATCTTGAAGAAGAAGAACTAATAAAACTTGAAGAAGAGGTTAAGAAAGTAAAACCAGAGGATGATTCTTTTAAAATTTATTTATCTCAAGTGCTCAATTACCGTCTTTTAACCAAGGAAGATGAAGTTAGAATAGGAAAAACTATTGAAGAAAATGAGAAAATTATCCTTAAAGAAGTATTGAGTTATCCTTCTCAGGTTATCAAATTTTGCAATCTTTTTAAAAATATTGTAAAAACAGAAAAATTTTACTTAATTTTTAAAGATTACGAGCTTATAGAAAAAAAGGGTGAGGAAAAAAGGGAGTGGATTAACAAATTTTTAGAGAATTTATTAGATTATTATGATTACTATGAAAAAACAGCTCAATTTGATCCCTTTTTACTTGAGAAAATATTAGAGAATATCTATGAAGTTAGACCTACTAAATATCTCTTAGAGGAATTAAGTTGTGAAATCTTACAAACCAAAACTCTTTATGAAAATTTCAAGAAAGAATTTTTAGACTTTTTGAAAAACGGCAGAAGAGAATCTTTGGAAAATTGTTTTTCACCTAATGGAAGCAGAGAAAAATTTATAAAAAGAATGAAGTTAACATTAAAGAAAGAAAAGATGGAGGAAGCAAATCTTAGGGGCTTTCAAAAATACCTAACAAATTTATATAATGCTTTAGATTTTTTTGGATGTAACTTAAGTGAAATATTAACTTCTGCTGAAAAAATTGAACAGTCCTTTTTGCAAATTAAACGGGCTAAAGAAGAGCTTGTAAATGCAAATTTGCGATTAATTATTTATATGGCGAGAAAATATGCTCCTAAAAATACCCTCTTGTCAGATCTAATTCAAGAAGGAAATCTTGGTTTATTAAAAGCAGTAGAAAAATTTGATTATAGAAAAGGTTTTAAGTTTTCCACTTATGCTACATGGTGGATTAGGCAAAATATTTTTAGAAATATTGCTGAAAACTCAGGCACGATAAGGGTTCCTGTGCATATTATAGAGGCTGTCAAAAAAATCAATAAAATTGTATACTTAAAATTTTATCAAGAATATGGTAGAGAACCAACGATAGAGGAACTCTCAAAGGAAACAGGTTTTTCCATAGAGAGATTGAATTATATTTTTAAAGTAATGAAACATCCTATTTCTTTAGAAACTACCGTTGGCAATGAAGAGGAAACTACCCTCAAAGATTTTTTAGAAGATCAAAATATTTTAAGACCTGATGAAGCCACCATCTCTATCAATTTTTCTGAAAAAATAAGAGAAGTTTTAAAGACTCTTACTCCAAGAGAAGAAAAGATATTACGATTAAGGTTTGGTATTGGTGAGAGGCAATATTATACCTTAGAAGAAGTAGGTCAACATTTTGGCGTGACCAAAGAGAGAATTCGTCAAATTGAAGCGCAAGCTCTAAGGAAATTAAAACACCCAAGCAGATTAAAAATTCTTAAAAATTTTTTCTATAATAGCTCTTCAAAATGAACCCTAATTCTGAACAAGAAAATAAATTAATCTATTTACTACAGAAAGATTTTCCCTTAGTTTCTCGCCCTTTTTTACACTTAGCAGAAAAAATTGGTTTAGAGGAAAAACAAGTTCTAACTATTTTAAACAAGTGGCAACAAGAGGGCAAGCTAAGACAGATTTCAGCTATATTCAATCCCTCTTTTTTTCAGCATAGGTCTTCTCTTTTTGCCTTTAAAGTCAAGGAAGACAAATTATCCAAAGCTATTGAAATTGTAAATGCTCACCCTGGGGTAAGTCATAATTATTTAAGAAATTATATTTATAATCTTTGGTTTACTTTAGTTGTGCCTCCTGGAGTAGATTTGCTTAATGAAGCTGAAAAGCTCTTTCACGCAAGTTGCGCTGAAGAGTATCTTTTTCTTCCCATACTTAAAGTTTATAAAATTGCTGTTATTTTTGATCATGAAAATAGTGCAAATGAACAGGAATTACCACCTCTTGAAACAGCTGAGGAGAAAAACCCTCTTTTAAATTTTTCGGAAAGAGATATAAAGTTTGTAAAGATTTTACAAGATCCTTGGACAACTTGTCTAGAGCAGCTGGATCTTGAATATGAGAAACTAATGCACGTAAAGCAAGTATGCTCTCATTTCGAAGTGACTCATTAGCTGAGCGCAAGTGAGGTTGAACGAGAGGGAACAACTC
>JBKBTC010000147.1:0-558 GCA_046291435.1 Caldimicrobium sp.
CTTCTCCCACTCTCTTTCCTCTAATTAAATCAATCACTAATCTGGCTTTATAAGGTGATATTAGAAAAAATTTACCAACTGCTCTTGCCTTCAATTTTATCCTCCTCTATTTCTTTTTAACTCCACTTACTTTACCTTTATCTGCAGGATGCCCCTTATAGGTTCTTGTAGGAGCAAATTCACCTAATTTATGCCCTACCATATTCTCTGTCACATAAACTGGTATGAATTTGTGTCCATTATGCACTGCAAAAGTTAAACCTACCATTTCAGGTATTATAGTAGATCTTCTACTCCACGTTTTAATAGGCTTTTTATCTCCAGATTCTTTTGCCTTCAATACCTTTTTTAGCAAATGCTCATCTACAAAAGGACCTTTCTTTTTAGATCTTGGCATTTATATCACCCCTTTTTCTATTTACCTTTTCTTCTTTGTATTATAAATTTATCCGACGATTTTTTACCCCTTGTTTTCAACCCTTTAGATAATTGTCCCCAAGGAGAACAAGGATGTCTTCCTCCGTGAGTCCTGCCTTCTCCACCTCCTAAAGGATGATC
>JBKBTC010000148.1:0-530 GCA_046291435.1 Caldimicrobium sp.
CTGAGAGGACTTAAATCCACAAAGATAAAAAATATTAGGAGCTGAGGTAATTAAAATAGCCTCAATTCCTAAGGTCTCTAATAAATTCTTTACTCTTTCCCACCTATAGATAAGCTCATTAATATAATTTTTACTTTTTTTAGGGCTGTTCATTCTCTTTTAAAAGGTGAGCTATTTTATAAAATGGCTTTTATTAACCTCTATTTTACCATCCATTTCATTAAATAAAATCTCTTGTAATTCCACCGGATATGGCACACTTTATTAATATCAGGATTTTTTCTCGCAGGCTAAAGCCTGCGGCTACCAGTCCTTCAGCTTGCTCTGAGATAATAGTACAGAGCTGAAAAATATACAATTAGGGTTATATTAATGGATATGGGGGAAATTTGGATTATAGATGATGAAGAAGGTATTCTTGAAACCTTAGGGGGTATCCTTCAAGATGAAGGGTATCAGGTAAAGACCTTTCTTTTAGCTAAAGAGGCTCTATCTCTCTTAGGAAAGAGCGTGCCTCAAGCTATTTTTTT
>JBKBTC010000149.1:0-518 GCA_046291435.1 Caldimicrobium sp.
GATAAAAGAGTCCTTAGTCCTGAGAATAGGTCCGTCTCAAAATTAGAAGCTACTCCTTGTATTACCGCAGTAATTCTTTCTAATCCCATCCCTGTATCAATACTTGGCTTTGGAAGAGGTTTTAGCTCTCCTTCCTTACTTCTCTCAAATTGCATAAAAACAAGGTTCCAAACTTCAAGGAAGCGGTCACAATCACAGCCTGGTTTACAATCTGGACGCCCACAAGAAAAATCTTCCCCTTGATCATAAATAATTTCGGAACAGGGACCACAGGGACCTGTATCTCCCATCATCCAAAAATTGTCTTTTTCACCAAGCCTGATTATTCTATCCTCAGAAAATCCAGCAATCTTTTTCCAATACTTAACAGCCTCCTCATCTTCTTTGTAGACAGTTGCATAAAGACGATCCTTTGGTAAAGAAAGAATTTTCGTAATATATTCCCAAGCAAAGGCAATAGCTTCTTCTTTAAAATAGTCTCCGAATGAAAAATTACCTAACATTTCAAAAAAGGTATG
>JBKBTC010000150.1:0-508 GCA_046291435.1 Caldimicrobium sp.
TCTCCCAATGCCCACAATCACAAAAAAAGTATAACATAAGCCCTGATTTTTATCCCTTAATATTTGATGTTTCAGGAGGAGTTTTTTATGCTGAAAAGTAATCTTCAGCTAAAGGAAGGATTTTATGCAAGGGTGCTTTGTTATGAAAAATATTTATCAGAAACAAAAAAGCAAGAAAATTTTCATTATTTTCAATTATTTGCTAATAATTTTCTTAAATAATCTTTATTTACCTCTAATTTAACTTGACAAAAGGCTCCTTTTAAGGTATAAAGCAATAAATAAAAGTTTCTAGAAGAAGTAGGGAAGTTATTAAGTTTCATTAGAAATTTTTTAATTTTTGGGGTTGAAAGAAAGGAAAAGCTTGGTATAATAAAGGCAATTTTAAATTAGAAAAAAATTAAAAAAAGGAGGTGTGTTATGAAGGTAGGAAGGTGGAAGGTTTTAGCGATTGCAGGTGCATTAACTTTAGGTTATGTAGCAACAACAGAGGCTGCCCAGATTAAAG
>JBKBTC010000151.1:0-507 GCA_046291435.1 Caldimicrobium sp.
TATATTTAACTTGCTGTAAACACTTTTGTTCAATAGATATAAAATTAGAAGCCCGACCCCAAGTCCAATTCCAACACGGTTGAAATCTGGTAAATTAAATGGATTTTTGGTAAAAGCATAAAAATAGAACAATAATGCTCCTAGAATTATTGGAATAAAAAATTTTAATGATTTGTAAAAATAGAAAATTGTATCAATACTTGAGAATCTTCCAATAAGGTAACCGATTAGACTTCCTAAATAAAGAGAAATTATGTTTTCAAAGGTTAAATTGGAAATAAATATTAAATTAAAAGTGAGGTAATTAAATAAAATAAGAAAAGCTAAATCAATATAGTTAAAGGAATAAATTTTTTTGTTTTGAATTATTTCTAAAAGAATTGCTGCTAATTGGAAAACTAAAATTAGTACCAACGAAAATAAAGTGAGGTCATTAGTGTTAAGTAAATTTTCTATAGAATATGAAAATAACCAAACATTTATCCAGAATCCGGCTGAAAATTTAAT
>JBKBTC010000013.1:0-17530 GCA_046291435.1 Caldimicrobium sp.
CTTGAGATAAAACTAAAAAATTTAGGCAATGAAACCCTTCCAGATAAACTCTTAGTAAGGGGAGTTTTTGGACCCTTTTCTAAAGGAAATGGATATGTATTTAAAGGTCCCTTTTACTACACTGATCACTTAAACGAGGTAAATTTGAAAGATTCTTTAGTTGAATATACAGGACCTCTTAAATTTCTTGGATATATGGATGTATATTTTCTTTCTTCAGTTATACCCTTAGAAAATGGAACCTTTAGAAGCACCTTTAGAAAAATTTCTGAAGAAATTAAAGAATTTATCCTATGGACAGAGGAAATCACCATTGCTCCTAACTCGGAAAGAATCTTTCGGTTTAAAATATATATGGGACCAAAAAAGTCAGAAGAGCTTGTAAAGGAATTTCCCCTGTTGTCAAAAGCCTTATATTTTGGAATGTTTGATTTTGTAGCAAAGCCCCTACTTTATCTTTTAAAATTTCTTCATAGCTTTGTGGAGAACTACGGCATTGCCATCATTATAGTAACCTTTATCATAAGGATCCTTTTTTATCCACTTAATCATATAAGTTTTAAAAGTATGAAAAAAATGCAAGAACTACAACCTATCTTCCAAAGACTAAGAGAAAAATACAAAGATGATCCCCAAACTTTACAAAAGGAGATGATGCAACTTTACAAGACCCATAAAATTAACCCTTTTTCTGGATGTTTACCTATTTTAATTCAAATCCCTGTATTCATAGCTTTCTATAAAGTCTTACTTATGGCTATAGAACTTAGACACGCTCCCTTTTTCCTCTGGATTAATGATTTATCCTCTCCTGAAAGACTATATATTGGATCTTTTGAAATTCCTTGGCTGGGAGGAATTCCGGTGCTAACTATCCTTATGGGAATTTCTATGTATGTGCAACAAAAACTTACACCTACAAGTATGGATCCTACACAGGAAAAAATTATGCTTATCTTGCCCATATTTTTCACTATTTTGTTTATAAATTTCCCCTCAGGACTTGTTCTTTATTGGTTAATGAATAATATTTTATCTATCCTTCAACAATTAATTACCATTAAAGCAACTAAAAAATAATTTGAGAGGAGGGACTATGGACAAAATCTTAGAACTTGAAGGAAAAAGTTTAGATCAATTAGTCGAAAGAGCTTGTGAGGAATTAGGTTGCCTTCCTGAAGATTTAGAGATTGACATTTTAGAATTTAACGCTGGTGGAATGTTAGAAACAGGTAAAAAGGTTAAGGCAAATTTCAAAATAAAACCAGAAAAGCTTCTTTCAAAAAGAGCAAATAAAGCCCTTACCTTCTTAAGAGAACTTTTTTACCATCTTGATTTCAAAGTAGAAATGCAAACGATGCTTGTAAAAGAAGCTATGGAAATTGACATTATTTTTTCTGGAGAAGATGTAAAATATCTTTTACAAAATGGTGGAGAAGTGTTAACTGCTTTAGAATTTCTACTTAATAAAGTTGTGGCAAAGTCTATGGGAGTTGGTCCAAAAATTAATTTAAAAATAAAAGGAGTTGATTTAGAAAAAGAAAAGAGATTATTAAGAGCAGTAAAACGAGCCATCACTTTAGTTAAGGAAGATCAAAAAGAGAGAACCATTAAAATTGGTAATAAAAGAGAGGAAAGACTGGTTTTAAATCTTGTTAAAGAAGAACCTAATATTGAAGCTTCAGTAGTTGAAGAAGAAAAAGGCAAAAAGATAGTTTTAAAGTGGAAAACTTAATAGGTGGAGCAGAAACTTTATTTTGAAGATACCATAGCTGCCATTGCCACCCCTCCTGGAAGGGGGGCAATTGGCGTTATAAAAATAAGCGGAGATAAGGCTCTTCCCATTCTCCAAAGCATCTTTAAACCTGCTAAAGCTCATTTAACTTTTCAGTCCCACAGGTTTTATTATGGTTTTATAATAGATCCAGAAACAGGGGAACGAATAGATGAAGTTTTAGTTGTTTATATGAAAAAACCCTATAGTTACACCCGTGAAGATGTAGTAGAGATTCATGCCCATAGTGGTTATTATAATCTCAAAGGTATCCTTGAATTAGTCTTAAAATTAGGCGCAAGACCTGCAGATCCAGGAGAATTTACCTTAAGGGCTTTTTTAAATGGTCGCATAGACCTTTCTCAAGCTGAAGCAATAGAAGAAATTATTTCTGCTAAGAGTAAAACAGCTTTAACTCTCGCTCTTCAAAACTTGTCTGGAAAACTTTCAGAAAAAATCAAAATTTTAAAAGAAGACCTCCTTTTTCTCTTAGCTCAAGTAGAATCAGCTATTGATTTTCCTGAAGAGGATATAGAAATCTTAAATCCTCCAGAACTTGTCCCACATATAAAGGAAATCATAAAAAAAATTGAGCATCTAATCCAAAATTATCAGGAAGGAAAAATTTATAGAGAAGGGATTAGGTTAGTTATCTCAGGTAAGCCCAATGTGGGTAAATCTTCCTTGATGAACGCCCTTTTAAAAGAAGAAAGAGCTATAGTTACTCCTATCCCAGGTACTACAAGGGATTTTTTAGAAGAGGAAGCTTATCTAAGAGGGATCCCTGTTAAACTGATTGACACTGCAGGATTACGGGAAACCTCAGATCCCGTAGAAAAAATTGGAGTAGAAAAAGCTTTACAAAAATTAAAAGAGGCTGATTTAGTAATCTTTCTCATTGATGTAAGTGAAAAACCCGATAAAGAAACTCTCTCCCTTTACGAACAAATAAAAGATTTCCCTCATTTAGTAGTTTTCAATAAAATAGATTTAACTCCAAATTATTTGGAAGATTGGAAAAGTCTTTTTAAGACAGTAGAAATCATTCCTATTTCTGTTAAAGAGGAAATAAATCTCGATTTACTTTATCAAAATATTGAAAAGAAGATTCTTACTGAAAAGGGTACAATAACAGCTGGAGTTGTCCCAAATCTAAGACAAAAAATAGCTTTAGAAAAAGCAAAAGAACATCTTGAAAAAGCCATCGAAGAAATTGTGAAGAAAAACCCGCTTCCTGAGCTTATAGCTCTTGAGATAAGAGGTGCTATATCCTCCTTATCAGAAATTATAGGAGAAGTAACAACAGAAGATTTGTTAAACAAAATCTTCTCAAGCTTTTGTATAGGTAAATAGTTAAGGTTCCCTATTATTCTTTGTGAATTCTTTGTCTTTCTTTTATTTGCTCTCTATTTCTTAGTGTTTCTCCTAATTCTCTTTTAGATGTTTCTATAGTTTTATTTTCTTTTATTTCTTTTTGGCTTTCTTTATGGATTTGAATTCTTGTTTTGTTTTGGGCTTTTTCTCTTACCCATTCTCCAATTTCACCTTTTGTGTTCTGGTCTGCTTCTCTCATCTCTTTAACCTGAGGACTAACTTCTTTACCTATCCCTGCACCAGGATAGTCTTTGCCCATTTTTGGTCCTGCCATTCCTTGAGGACCTCTTGCATATAAAGAACTATTGACTATTAAAAGCCCAGATAAAATTAAAAAAGTAAATAAATTTTTCATAATTAGTCCTCCTTAAATCAATTTTATTTTATTTAAATGTTTAATACCATTAAAAAATTTTTCAAGATATTAAAGGCGGTTTAGGGTTTCTATTTTAAAATAATGCTGTTAATTCCTATTTTGAAATGTCACTGCGCGAAGATAAACCCTTGCGCAAGCTGAAGCTCTCGACTACTGAGAAACATAGAAATTCAAAAAGAATTGGTAGCCGCAGTCTTTAGCCTTCGCCCCACATATGGTTTTATGTGGTATCTCTGTCTATCTGTCTTTATCAGGATAGATGCCTGACGTACCCATTGATATTTATAAAATTTTTTAAGCAATTTGTAAATTCGCCCTACAAAATTGTTTGGACAATCAGGTAGCCACAGGTTTTAGCTTGCGAGTAGAAAGCAGGTTATCTTTAGAGTAAGGCATTGACTTTTTTAAACCTTTAATTATGTTTTAGGCAAGGTAATTTGTAAGGAGGATAGAACTTGATCCAGGAAGTAATTGGCATTCTTGGTGGAGGACAGCTTGCCAAAATGTCAGCCCAAGCAGCACGCAAATTTAGCCTTAAAGTGAAGGTTTTAGATCCAACACCAGAATGCCCAGCCAGTCAAGTTGCTGAACAAATCCTGGGCTCTTTTAGAGACCCTCAAACAGTTAAAAACTTCGTGGAACAGTGTGATATAATCACTTTTGACATAGAAAGTGTTGACCTATCTTTAATTAAAGAAGTTGGTTATTCCAAAAAATTTATTCCTTCACCTCATCTTTTAGAAATAATTCAAAATAAGTATGAACAAAAAAGAGTTCTTTCTATGGCAGGACTGCCCATCCCTAAATTTAAACTATTAGAAAATCCTCAGGATCTTGAAAGCCTTCTTCCAGTAGTACAAAAAACTGTTTATGGTGGCTATGATGGAAGAGGAACTGTAGTTCTAAAAACTAAGGAAGATCTGAAGAAAAAATTATCTGGACTTACCTTTGTAGAAGAGTATATAGAAATTGAAAAAGAATTGGCAGTGATTGTAGCTAAGAATGAAAAGGGAGAATATGTTATCTATGATCCAGTAGAGATGGTGTTCTATCCAGAGGGAAATCTTTTAGATTATTTAATGTGCCCGGCAGAGATTGAAGCTAATTTAGCGAAAGAGGCAAAAAACTTGGCTTTAGAAACCATAGATGCATTAAAGGGAGTTGGGCTTTTTGCTGTAGAATTATTCTTATCAAAAGATGGAAACCTCTATGTAAATGAAGTGGCTCCACGACCTCACAATTCTGGACATCATACGATAGAGGCTTGCTATACCAGTCAATTTGAACAACATATAAGAGTTATAACAGGTCTTCCTTTAGGGTCAAGTAAACTTTTAGCACCAGTTGTTATGTTTAATCTATTGGGTGAAGAAGGTTATTACGGAAAACCCATTTACGAAGGCTTAGAAATAGCTTTAAAAACTCCTGGTGTCTCCGTACACATTTATGGAAAAAAAGAAACTTTCCCTTTGAGGAAAATGGGACATATAACAGTCCTTGGAGAATCTCTCAAAGAAGCACTACAGAAAGCCAAAAATCTTAAAAGAATACTAAAAGTAAAAGGAGAGATTAGAAAATGAAAGTAGGCATTATAATGGGAAGCGATTCGGATTTGCCTGTTATGAAAGAAGCAGCAGAAGTATTGGAATATTTCGGTGTCCCCTATGAGATAACTATCGTGTCAGCCCATCGCACACCTCATAGGATGTATGAATATGCTGAAACCGCTGAGAAACGAGGAATTGAAGTAATTATTGCAGGAGCAGGAGGAAGTGCACATCTTCCTGGTATGACAGCATCTATAACTACTCTTCCTGTTATTGGGGTGCCTATTATGTCAAAATCTCTAAAAGGGCTTGATTCTCTTTTATCTATAGTACAGATGCCAGCAGGTATCCCCGTAGCAACGGTTGCCATAAATAATGCTAAAAATGCGGCTCTTCTTGCGGTACAAATATTAGCTTTAAAATATCCTGAGCTAAAGGAAAAACTTAAAAATTATAGAGAGAACTTAAAAAAGGAAGTTGAAAAAAAAGCTGAAAAACTAAAAATACTTGGTTTTAAAAAATACTTAGAGAAAAGTTAAAGATATTTTAATGCTTTGTGCCCTATATCTTTTCTATAATGGGCACCTTCAAAATGTATCAACTTAACAGCTTCATAAGACTTATCAATAGATTCTTTAATATCCTTGCCAAGGGCAGTAACTCCTAAAACTCTCCCCCCGTTGGTTAAAAACTTGCCATCTTCCTTTTTAGTCCCTGCATGAAAAACTATAACATCTTTTAACTTTTTTACTTCCTCTAATCCTTTAATTTCTTTCCCTTTTTCATATGTGCCAGGATAACCTTTACTTGCCATAACTACACAAGTTGCTGATTCATCTTTTTCCTGAACATTATAAGAAGCTAAATTGCCCTCTAAAGTATGGATAATTAAATCTAAAAAATCACCCTTTATCCTAACAAGAATTGCCTGAGCCTCTGGATCTCCTAATCTACAATTAAATTCAAGGACATAGGGCTCACCTTCGTGAATCATCAATCCAGCATATAAAAACCCTAAATAGGGACGCCCTTCATCTTTTAATTGTTTTAAAATTGGCTCAATAATTCTTTTCTCAATTTTTTTTCTTAATTCTTCTGTAATTAAAGGTGCAGGAGAATAAGCTCCCATACCTCCTGTATTAGGACCTTGATCATTCTCTAATAACCTTTTATGGTCTTGGGAGGTAGGTAAGGCTTTAAAGGTCTCTCCATCAGTAATAACAATATAAGAAGCTTCTTCTCCTTCAAGCTTTTCTTCTATAACTACCTTGGCACCTGCTTCGCCAAAACACCTATCAACTAAAATATTTTTTAAAGCCCTTTGTGCCTCCTCTATGGTTTCACACACAACAACTCCTTTTCCAGCACATAAGCCATCAGCTTTAATTACTATGGGTGCACCTATTTTATTAACATATTCTATAGCTTTCTCATAATTATCAAAAACTTTATAGGAAGCGGTTGGAACACCAGCTTTTTCCATTATTTCTTTAGCAAAAGCTTTACTACCTTCTAACTGTGCTTCAAAGGCTTTTGGACCAAATACCTTTATTCCCTCTTTCTCTAAATAATCTCTAATTCCTTTAACTAATGGTTCCTCTGGTCCAGGTATCACCAAGTCTATTTTCTCTCTAATACAAAAATTTTTAATACCCTCAAAATCATGCAAAGTTAATCCTTGTGGAATCTGAGCTATCTCTGATATTCCTCCATTTCCAGGAAGACAATATAATTTAGTTAATAAAGAACTATGTGAGAGAAGATAACAAATGGCGTGTTCTCTACCTCCCCCACCTAACACTAAGACCTTCATTTTTTGATTGCCTCGCGTATCTTCTTGTCGCTTATAACTAAACCTGCAAAAAGCAATGTTTTAAAAAAATCAGGAATAACAAAAGGAAATACCGTAAAAGCTAATATTTCTCTAAGAGTTTCACTCCACCCCATTAAATGATAACCAGAAATAAACCATAGAGTACCAAAAAAATAAATTACAAAATGTGTTAGCAAGCCAACAAAGATAGCATTAATAAACTTTGAGAGAAAACCTATTTCCTTAGCTTTCCCTACAATGTAAGCCCCTACTACAAATCCAAAAAGATAACCACCTGTTGGTCCACTAAGCACTAATAATCCTCCTTTTACTCCTGAGAAAAAAGGTAATCCAAGGGCACCTAATAAAAGATACGAGATAATACATAGAACACCAAGTTTTGAGCCTAAATAATAACCTATTAAAAGAATTCCTAAGGTCTGTAAAGTTAAAGGTACTGGTGTAAAAGGCAAAGGGATCCTAATTTGTGATAATAAACCTAAAAGTAATGTAAAAGAAAAAACCAAAAAAACTTTTTCCACATATACTTTTTTCATTCCACAAAGGTCCTCTAAGGTTTTCATAAACTCACCTCTTCATAGACTTTATCCAAATTATATCATATATCTTTTCCCTTTCAATATTAAACATTTCCCCAAATTTCTATATATTTTAGGATTGTTTATATTTTTGGTAACCGCAGGCTTTAGCCTGCGAGAAATAGGGAATACATAATAGGGAATACATATTATCTATGCTTAAATAGAAATATCTCTTGAATTTTTAAATTCTGGTGGTTAACTAATAGTTTAAATGATTAATTAAGGTGAGGAAGATGAGACAGCATAAAAAAAGGTACTTAGTTATTTTACTAACTATTTTTTTAATACTGCTTATTTCACAGGCTTTTTCAAAAGATAATAAAGACGAAACTTTTAAAGCGTTAAAACTTTTTTCTCAAGTATTTAGATTAATAGAAGATAATTATGTAACGGAAGTAAATCCTAAGGATTTAATTTTGGGAGCAATTGATGGTATGCTCTCCTCCCTTGATCCCCATTCATCTCTTATGAAACCAGAGGAATTCAAAGAATTAGAGATTGAAACTAAGGGCTCTTTTACTGGCATTGGAATAGAGATTACTATAAAAGATGATATTTTAACTGTAGTTGCACCTATTGAAGACACACCAGCCTGGAAGGCAGGTCTAAAACCTGGAGATAAAATTCTTAAGATAGACGATAAATCTACAAAAGGCATGAAAGTAAACGAAGCGGTAAAACTTCTTAGAGGACCTAAAGGAACATCTGTTAAATTAACCATTTTGAGAAATGAAAAAGATATTATTGAAGTCACTCTGATAAGAGATGTTATCCCAATAAGGAGTGTAAAAGCTAAAATCATAGAACCAGGATATGGGTATATAAGGATTTCTCAATTTCAAGAAAAAACTCATCAAGAGTTGGTTCAAGCTTTAAAAGATTTAGAAAAAAATGAGAACTTAAAGGGATTAATCATAGACCTTCGTAATAATCCAGGTGGGTTGCTTTCTTCAGCTGTAGAGGTAAGTGATGAATTTTTAGAAAATGGTACTATTGTGTCCATAAAAGGGAGGAATAAGGCTAATCAAATGGAGTTTAAAGCAGAACCTAATCCCAAGGACAGAAAACATAAATATCCTATAGTTATTTTAATTAACCATGGAACAGCTTCAGCTGCTGAAATTGTGACTGGTGCCTTCAAAGACCATAAAAGGGCGATCGTGCTTGGTGAAAAAAGTTTTGGAAAAGGGTCGGTTCAAACAGTTATTCCTATAGAAGATAATTATGCTGTTAGACTTACCACAGCCCTTTATTACACACCTCTTGGCTATAGTATTAATAAAATGGGCATAAAACCTGATATTGAAATCCCTCAAAAAGAAATTATCGCCAAAAATGGTAAAATGGAAAGAGAGGAAGAAGTAGGCAACCGCACACAAAGATTTTTCCCTTCTCCTGAGATGGATTTGCAAATCCAAATGGCCTTAACTATCTTGAAAAATATAGAGCTTATTTCTCAGCTTAAATATTAATAGGAATGTTTAATCCTTTAACTTTTATCTTAATTGCACCTGTGCTACTTTTTGCTTTAACCATACATGAGTTTTCTCACGGATATACCGCCTATCTCTTAGGAGATCCAACACCTAAAAGAGCAGGCAGATTGACTTTAAATCCCCTGAAACATCTTGACCTCTTTGGAACGATTACACTTTTCATTACTCAAGCCATAGGTTGGGCAAAACCTGTTCCTATTAATCCTAATTATTTTAAAAAACCTTGGAGAGATATGGCTATAACTGCTGCTGCTGGTCCATTATCAAATTTCCTTTCCGCCATTTTCTTTGCCTTTCTCTATAATTTCTTCTCTATTTTCCCTATTTCCTTTGGAAGTTTAAAAATCTCTGAACCCTTAATACTATTATGTTACATTGGAGTAAAAATTAATTTAGGATTAGCCCTTTTTAACTTTCTACCCATTCCACCTTTAGATGGAAGTAAAGTCATTGTAAAATTCTTACCTGAAAATATAAGAGAAGATTTTCTAAGGTTGGAATTAATAGGTTTTATAATTATACTTTTCCTTGCTATAACAGGCATTCTTGGCAAAACCTTATATCCTATCTTACTTTTCTTTTCTCAATTGCTCTTCTACTATACATCATTAATCTTTTTTTGAAGCTCTCCCCTAAAAATTAGTGGTATCAAAAATAAAGGCAAAAGAGCAATAAAAAAAGTTATTCCAAAAAATAATAAGTATCCCATATATTTTGCTCCATAGCCACTAACTGTTCGGGAAATCACTAAAGTAGTGCTAAAAAGCATAGAAAAAAGAGCATAATGAGTTGAAGAAAAATCTTTCCTACAAAGCAAAGTTAAAAAAGTTATAAAAGCAGAAGTACCTAAACCACCTGTAAAACTTTCTGCTATACTTGCCAAATAGACCCACCATTTAGGAATGGAAGGATGGGCAACAATTGTATATCCCAAGTTAGAGACAGCTTGAAGTCCCCCCATAAAAAATAGAGACTTCTTTATACCAATTTTTCTTATGTAATACCCACCTATAAGAGAGCCTAAAATAGTAAAAACAACTCCTATAGTTCCTGAAATGATTCCTATTTCAGTTTTAGTAAATCCTTTATCAACCCAAAAAGGATAAATCATGCCACCTAAAAGGGCATCTCCTATTTTATAAGTGGCAATAAATAGTAGTATTAAAAATACCCTCTCATATTTTAAAATTTCCTTTATTGGTTCATAATATTGATTTAGCAACCCTAACTTTTGCACTTCCATCCCTCTGATCCTAAATTCATTTTTTAAAAAGAAAAAAATAGAAGTTCCTATCAAAAGGAGAGCCATAAGAAAAAACAAACTTTTATGGGAAAAATAATCTGAGAGTGCGACGAGCAATCCTCCCGAGAAGACAAGGGCTATTCTATAGGCTGAAATGCGCAAACCATTAGCTTTTCCTAAATCTTCCTTTGGAATGTATTCCATGATAAAGCCATCTAAGGCGGTATCGTATAAAGCTGAAAAAAAAGGCAATAAGAAAAGGATATACCAGAAAACCTTGACCTCAGGGGATAAAAAAGAAATACATAGAACAGATATTCCCATTCCTAAAAGGGAAAAGCTTATCCAAAAAATTTTGAAAAAATAACGGTCAACCCAAGGTGCCCATAAAGGTTTTAAACTCCAAAAAATTCCTGCTCCAGAGATAAGACCGATTTGAACTAAATCTACACCTTGGCTACGCAAAAAAACCGGAAGAAAAGTATAAAAAAATCCAAAGGGTACTCCTGAAAAAAAATAAAGTATAGAAATCCAGAAAAGTTTCCCTAAAACCATATGCTAAGAGTAAGTTAAGAGATGCTCTTAAAAATTTCTTTTTTTATCTCTTCTTCTTTATAAATAATTTTTTCTTGCTTCAACTTATGACCATAGTAAAGGATAGGTATGAGGAAGATAGAAAGAAGAGTTGAACCCAATGTTCCAAAAATAAGTGAAATAGCCAATCCGTTAAAGATTGGGTCAAATAAGATCACAAAAGCACCAACTATAATGCCAGTAGCTGTCAGCATTATAGGACGAGCTCTAACTACAGCAGATTCTACAACTGCTAAAGGTAAATATATTCCACTTTTTACACGCTTTTCAGCAAAATCTACCACTAAAATAGAATTTCTTACAATAATACCTGATAGGGCTATAAACCCAATCATAGAGGTTGCAGTAAAAAAGGCATTCATAATTAAATGTCCAGGGATTATTCCTAAAAGAGTAAGGGGAATGGGAGCCATAATTACTCCCGGAATTCTCCAATCTTTAAACCAAACTAAAATAAAAACATACATAACAAAAATTGCACCCATAAAGGCTAACCCTAAATCTCTAAATACTTCTAAGGTTATATGCATTTCCCCGTCCCACTTAATAGCTATACCTTCTTCAACAACTGGATGATGGAGCCAAAACTCTTTAACTTCTCCATACGTATTAGGTATCTTCTTAATTTTCTCTCTTACATCAAAAATCCCGTAAACTGGAGCTTCGTATTCACCACCAGTATCTCCAATCACATATATTACCCTTCTTAAATTTTTATGGTAAATACTTTTAGGTAATATATCCTCTCTTATTTCAGCAATTTCCCATAAAGGAATAACCTTACCTTCTCTTTGGACAATTTTTAAACTTCTTAATTTCTCTAAGGTTCTATGTTTTTCATCTAATTTTAAAATTATAGGCACATGTTCTGTGTCAGTACTTTGGAAGGTTCCAACTATCAATCCATTAAATAACGTCTTTATGGTCTCCACTAATTCCCCTTTGTCTAATCCTGCTAATTTTAGTTTATCCTCTTTAGCTATTATTCTTAACCTTGGTTGTGGATCTTCTAAATAAATGCCTTCATCAGTTATTAATGTAGAATTTTTAAAGATATCTAACACCTTTCTGGCAAAGGTTTCCTGTGTTTTTAAGTCAGGAGAATAAATTTCTGCCACGATAGATGATAAAACAGGAGGACCAGGTGGTACTTCAACCACAGCTATATATTTAGCTCCATAACTTTTCGCCACTTTTTCTACTTTAGGTCTTATCCTTTTGGCAAAATCATGCGAACTTTCCTTTCTATCGTGTTTCCCAACTAAATTTACTTGAATCATAGCTTGATGAGGCTCTTCTCTAAGATAATAGTGTCTAACTAATCCATTAAAATTATAGGGAGCACTAATACCAGCATATATTTGATAGTCCGTAACAATTTTTTCCTTTTTGATTAGCTCGCCAATAGCTTTGGCAACCTCTAAAGTTTTTTCTAAAGGAGTCCCTTCTGGCATATCAAGGACAATTTGTACTTCGCTTTTATTATCATAGGGAAGCATTTTTACTAATACAACTTTAAAATAAAATAGACTGAAACTGGCTAAGAGCAAAAGAATGGTCATTCCATAGAGCCAAAATCTATTCCGCGAAGAAACTAAGAAGGGTAGCATAGCTTTAGCAAAAATTTGATAAAATCTACTTTTTTGGAGATGCGTTATTTCTTCTTCTATTTCGCTTTTTTTTAGCTTGTTAAGCTCTGTTAAAAGATCCTCTTCTTCAGTAGCTTTTTCTTCCCTGTCCTTTTTTAAAAAAGAGGGTCTTGTTAGAATTCTATAAGCTGCCCAAGGTGTAATAGTTAACGCTACCAGGAGAGAAAAAAGCATAGCAATGGAGGCATTTATAGGAATAGGTCTCATATACGGACCCATAAGCCCTGTAACAAAAGCCATAGGCATAAGCGCTGCAATAACTGTAAAAGTAGCTAAGATAATTGGTGCTCTTACTTCATTAATAGCCCCTATAATAGCTAACCGGGGATTAGAAGCAATCTGTCCCTTAAACCATCGATTAATATTTTCTACATCAACAATGGGATCATCCACTAAAATACCGATACAGAAGATCAAAGCAAAAAGAGTAACACGATTTAAGGTAAACCCAAGGAGCATACTTAAAAATAAAGCAATAGCTAAGGTTACAGGAACAGCTATACCAACAACTACAGCCTCTCTCCATCCTAAGGATACCGCAATTAATAAAGTCACCGCAAAAGTTGCTATAAAAAGATGTTCTAAAAGTTCATTAGCTTTTTCCTTAGCAGTATCTCCATAGTTTCTTGTAATGGTTATATGTAAATCAGCAGGCAAAACCTTAGACCTAACCTGGGATACCACTTGAAGTATCTCCTCTGCAACCTCAACAGCATTAGTACCCTTTCTTTTAGAAATAGCAATTGTAACTGCAGGATACAATTCCTGCCCATGAGTTTTTATACCTTTATATTCTCTTGCTGGTCCTAATCCCATAAAGGTATAATTTTTAATTTCAGATGGTCCATCTATTACTGTTGCTATATCTTTTAAATACACAGGCCTACCATCCTTAACCCCTACTAAAATATTTTCCACTTCCTCCTTTGACCGTAAAAATTCTCCCACTTGAATTATATATTCTTGATTAGCTTCTTTTAATTTTCCTCCAATACACTGGGCATTAGCGTTTTTTAAAATTTGAGCAACCTGCAAGGGAGACAAATGAAGTGCTTCCATCTTAAAGGGATCAAGAATAACTCTAATTTCACGAGGCAACCCTCCAATTAAGGTAACTTCTGCTACATTTTCAATTTTTTTTATTTCATTCTCTAAGGCAGAAGCCATTTTTCTCAGCGATAAACTGTCGTAATTTTCACCCCAAAGGGTTAAAGTAAGAATAGGAACATCATCTATAGATTTAGGTTTGATTAAAGGAGGAAGCGCTACTCCTTGAGGGGCAAGGTCTAAAGCGGACATCCATTTAGAATTAAGGTCAACTAAGGCTTTTACTGGGTCAGTTCCTACATAAAAACGAGCAGTGACCACTGCCATTCCAGGCTTTGAAACGGAATAAATATATTCAATGTCCTTAAGCTCCCACAATTTTTTCTCTAAGGGTGCGACAATTCTTTTCTCAATCTCTTCAGGATCAGCCCCAGGATATTGAATAAAAATGTCAACCATGGGAACTATAATTTGAGGTTCTTCATCCTTAGGCGTCTTTACAATAGCAAAAAATCCCAAAACCAAAGTAACAAATATTAAAATTGGAGTTAACTTTGAGTTTATAAAATAGTTAACTATTCTTGCGGTGAGATTTCCTTTTTCCACAGGATGAACTCTCTATTCTAAAACACAGCCGTTACAGGCTTTTTCCAAACCCTCAACAACTACCATCTCATTTCCATAAAGACCTGACAAGACTTCAACTTTTCCCTCTCTTTTTTCACCTACCTTGATATAGTGAAGTTCTAAGGTTTTGTCTGGTTTTAAAACAAAGACCCCCGTAAAATCAAACCTTCTCAAGAGTGCATTCTCTGGTATAAGTATAGTTTTTCTTTTTTCAGGAATTAAAACTTTGGCTATAATTCCACTTTTTAACTGGGAAAGAGCAGGAAGGCTAAGCTTTACAGTAAAAGTTTGAGTTTGTGGATTTATACCTGAACTTTTTTCTATCACTTTAGAAGTAATTATTTGTGCCAATCCATCAATCCAAACCTTTAACTCTGCTCCCAAGGGGAGGCTATTAAAGTATTTTTCTGGCAAGTCTACTTTAACCCTGTAAGGGGCTTTCTCAATGACTAACAAGGTATTGCCAGGATATGCTAAATCACCCAGGTTCACTCTTTTTTCTTTTACACATCCTGAAAAAGGAGCTTTCAAATTTAAATATTTGAGATGGGCAGCTACAGCACGCCTTTGTTCCTCTAAAGAATTAATCTGAGCTTTTGCCCTCTCCACTGATGCCTTAGCACTTTCATATTGTGCCTTCACTTCATCAAACTCTTGAGGAGTAACTGCCCTTTCTTTCAAAAGTTTGGCATATCTCTCAAAGGTTCTCTGAAGAGCCTCAAGATGCGCCTGAGAAGATCTTAACTCTGCTTCTGCTCCTCTAATTTGATAATTAAGAGCTTCTTTTTGAGCATAAATATTTTCTCCTTCAATCGTCAAAAGCAAATCTCCTTTTTTAAAACAATCACCTTCTTTAACCCTAATTGATGCGACTATCCCTGAGAGATTAGTTGAAATTTGAGCTTCCTCTTCTGCTTCTACTCTACCCACATAACCTATTTCAGAAATATCTCTAACCTCAACTTTTTCTACCTTAAGACCAGAAACTTTTTTTGGTTGAGAAATTACTTCTCCACTTTTTATTTTCGTTTTAAAAAATCCCATTAACCAAAGTAAAATTATTAAAAGCAACAAAAGAAATAAGGCATATTTCCAGTAAACTTTCATAACAACTCCTTGAGCCTCCCTCCTGCCAATAAAATTTCTAAATAGGCTTGATGAAGGTCTTTTAAGGCTTGAATTCTTTCAAAACGGGCTAAATCAAGCTGCATCTGTGCATCAAGTAAATCTATCATTTTAGCCAAGCCATTTTGATAGCGCAAACTTAAAATCCTTACCATTTCCTCAGCAAATTTAATTCGTTCTTCCGCACTTTTTAATTTACTTAAGGCTATTTGATATTCCGCATATCCTTTATCAAGATCATAAAAAATCCTTTCCTTCAAATAGCGGTACCTTTCTTCAAGAGAGGACGCTATTTCTTTTACTGCTTGTGCCTTTTTATAAGTACTCAGACCCATATCAAAAGCCCAGTTTACCCCAATACCCACTAAATAACCAGAACCACTTGACCCAAAGGGCACATCTTTATCATTCATGGAAAAACTTGCAAAAGCAGATACTTGAGGTAGATTTTCAGCTAAAATTGCCCGAGAAGCCATCCTTTTAGCCTTTATTTCTTCTTCAAAAGCTTTTAAATCTGCCCTTTTTAGAGGTGCCTCAGCTTTTAGTTTATTAATATCAATTTGAGGAGGTAACTCAAAAATTTCTACCTCAAAATCACCTAATTTAGTATTAACCAATAATTCAAGATTTCTTTTAGCCACCTCATATTGATTTTTAGCTCTCTCAAAGGACTCTTTGGCTTGGGCTAAATAGACCTCTGCTCTATAAACATCTGATAAAAGCGCTGTTCCTACTTCATAACGAACCTTGGCTAACCTTAAATACTCATTTGCTTCTTCCAGAGAACTCTTTGAGACTTTTATACTTTCTTTAGCCAAAATTGCCCATAAATAAACCTGATACACCTGGGAGAGAACTTCTTCTTCTTTTCTTAAATATAGATTTTGCATGGCTTGCAAATGCAAAGACGCTGCCTTTTCTTCTGCTTGAATTTTTCCTCCAAGCCAAAGGGGTAACTCAAGGGTAAACCTTGTTTCAAAATTTGTCCTACTTTTGGGATCCTTAAGATTTTTTAATTCCATATCCTTAGCTGATAGTTCTCCTTGATTAAGTTTAAAAGTAAAAACTTGAGCAGGTATATCACTTTTTAGAAAAAGTTCTTCAAATTTTAGCTTTGGAAAATAAGATCCCCGAATAGCCTCTTTTTCAAGCTGAGCAGACTTAAGCTCCCTTTGAAAAGCCTTCAAATCTAAGTTATTTTTTAGAGCAAGTTCAAAAAAAGTCTTAAGAGAAATCTCATTCCCCAAAAGAGGAGAAGAAGTAAAAAGAATAAAAGAGATTAAAAAAGCATAGACTACTTTGGAAGATAAAAAATTTTTCATAATTATTTAGCTTAACAAAAAATTTATAAAAGGCAAGAATATTTTTATTTATTCTTGCGGTTACCAAAACTTTGAGTATCTTATCTCAAAAGCTTCAAATTTACCCAACAACTAAATGTTACACAACTACATAGATTTAGCCAAAATTTTATGTAGTCTTAGAAACCATATTTACTCGTAGGCTAAGGCTTACAGCTACTAAATTAGTTTTAAATAGAAATAACGCAAGCTAAAACCTGCGGCTAACGGGTTGAAAATTCCAATCGCAGGCTAAAGCCTGCGCCTACCAAACCCTTTTGAATTTTTCTTTTTTCGGTAGCCGCAAGCTTCAGCTTGCGCAGGGTTTATTTGGTTTTCACGCATTCAGTAGCCGCAACCTTTAGGTTGCACAAAGATATATCAGCCCTTAAATTTCCATGCAGGCTTAAATTCTCACGCAGGCTAAAGCCTGCGGCTACCTGGGATATTGCATGCTAAAATCTGCGGCTATATGGGATCTTGCAGGTTGAAGCTTGCGGCTATCAGGTAAATTAAATTTTCTATAGGAACAAGGGAGCTACCCTACTCCACTCGAGGGCATTATGACAATGCAAAATAAAATTCACATTAGATACACTATCGTTTTACTAATTAATTTTTCCTATTATAATTGAAATTGATTTTCAAATTCAGAAAAATTTTTATTAATTTGTTAAAGTGAAATTTTAAACTTGAAATTTGTAAATATTATTGTAAATCTAAAAGTGTTATAAATAGCATGTTAATTTAGAAAAAATAATATTTAGGGAGGGTGCCATGAAAGAGGGAAGTTTTAAAAAAGTGGTTAAAAGTTGTTTAGGAAGATGCTTGAAGAAAAAAACCTTAGTTACCTTTTTAACAATGTTTATTTTTTCTCCTCATCCCTTGCAAGCATTTGAAATTACTGAAAAGGTCTCCTTTGA
>JBKBTC010000014.1:0-17458 GCA_046291435.1 Caldimicrobium sp.
TACTATATGTACAAGTATATATCTAATTGCTGAATAATAAGCTAATTTATCTCTTCTTGAAATTATTAAGAGAACTGCAAAAACTGCAAGACCTTCCCAAAATAAATAAAATGATATCAAGTCATATGCGAAAGCAACCCCTATTGCACATGCCATATATAAAAGACCAGCACATACTTGCAATCTATCATTTACATGCAAACTGTATAATAACCCAATAAACCCTATTAAACTAAAAACATATGCAAAAAATAAAGAAAGTTTATCCACTTTTAGAAGAAAAGTATAGTCTAAGATTGTTAAACCTCCATAAATACCTGGTTCTAATCTAAGAGTTAAATAAAAAATAAGAAGAGCGGTAAAGAGTACAACAAAGTTTAATTCTTTTCTATAAAAAATATAAATAAAAGGAGCAATAAGAAAAGCAGGTAAATTAGGAGGAATAATATCTATCATAATCGTCCTCCTTTCTTGATACAAGGGCACCAGTTATTTTCACAACTAAGGTTAAAAAAAGAGCTCCCAATAACCCAAGAATACCTTCAAAATAAGGAATTTTTTCGAAGCTAAAATGTTTTTCCTCGTGAAAGTAAGTTTCACCGATTAGGGATAGAATAAAGGTGAGAATTACCAAGAGGATCACTCTAAGAAAATTTTTCTTGTCCACTTTAATTAACATAAAGCACCTCTATTAGATGTAAAAAGTTATATAGAAAGTCTATTTTAAAACTAAGGACTAGAGTAAAGAGGGCTGTTATTAAGAGAGGAATAGCACAGAAATAATTTTCTTTAAAATCTTCATAATGGGCTGAAGGCAAGGGATCCTTTAGAAGAGCACGAAAAGTGATAGGTAGAAAATAAGCGGCATTTAAGAAGGAGCTCAAAATAAAAACTAAAGCTCCGATTAGAAAGTCCTTTTGGATACAAGCAGAAACTAAATTAATTTTACTCCAAAAACCTATAAAACCAGGAATACCTATCATACTAAGGCTAGCTAAGAAAAAGGAAGTAAAGGTTATAGGTAATTTTTTAGCTAAACCATTGAGTTGAGGAATTTCTGTATAATGAGTTGAGACATATACTGATCCTGCAGAGAAAAAGAGGGTAATTTTAGAGAAAGCATGCGCTGTAATGTGTAAAATGCCTCCTATAACTGAGAGTGGATGGAAGAGGGCTACGCCAAATACTATGTAAGAAAGTTGACTTACTGTAGAGAAGGCTAATCTTGCTTTGAAGTTCTCTCTGGTTAAAGCAATGGCTGATCCAATAAGAATAGTTGCGGCTGATATAAAAAGAATAGTTTCTTGCATATGTAAACTTAATATTCCTTCTTTGCCATAAATATTTAAAAGAACTCTTGCAATAGAGAAGGCTCCTGTTTTTACTACAGCTACTGCATGAAGAAGAGCTGAAACAGGAGTGGGTGCCACCATAGCTGAAGGAAGCCAACTATGAAGTGGCATAAGAGCACACTTATTATATCCATAGAGAAAGAATAGCAAAGCTATCTGTAAAGCTAACTTATGTTGAGTTAAATGTTCTTCAGTAAAAATTCCCTTGGGAGCATAATCTAAGGTCCCTGCTACATAATAAACTATTGCCATTGCAGGGACTAAGAAAAGTTTTGCAGTGCCTAATAAATAAATCACATATTTTCTTGCCCCTTCTAAGGATTATTCATCTTCTTTATGAGCTACTAAGGGATAGGTAATAATACTCATTAGTTCATAAAAAAGGAAAAGAGTTAAGAGATTTCCTGCAAAGGCTACACCCATCGTTGCGGTAAGTGAAAGAGCAAAAGCTACAAAATATCTGGTTTGTCTGATAGCATGAGTTCCTCTCATATAACCAATGGAATAAAAAGAGGTTATAATCCAGAGAAAGGAGGCACCTAAGGCAAAGAGCAAGCCTAAAGGATCAACTAAAAGTTTTATTGAAAGCCCTGAGCTAATGCTTAAAAGTTCTACACTAAAGCTATGTTTTTCTAATACATAAGGTATTAGTGCACAAACAAAGGAGAATTTAAGAACCCCTGCGATGACAGAAACTGCTTCTCTATGATTTGGTTTTTTGTCCCCAAAATAGATTATTAATGGTACCGCTAAGGCAGAGACTAATATTGCTCCTATGGGATATAAAGCCTCAATCATCTTTGTCCTCTCCCAATAGAGATAACTCCCTCATGGATAATGTTTTTTTAACTCTGTAATAATTAACCACTAAGATTAATCCTATAGCAAAAGATCCTGCTGAAATAGCAAGACCTATAAGAACTACCATTTTTCCTTTTACATCCCCTGAGTAATGACTTGCTGTGGCAAAGAGAAGATTTATACCATTAAAGGCAATCTCAAGGGCAAGGATGGCTAATAAAAGATTATTTTTGATTAAAAAAAGGGATATCCCTAAAAAAATTACTACGGCACTCATAAGATAAAAGGTATATTCCTTAGCAAAAAAATTAATTATTTCCACTTTTTTCCTCCTTTTTGAAAAAAACATAAAGTCCTATCATTGGAAGGCTTAAAAGAAAACCAAGAAGATATAAAATTATCCAGTAATCGTTATAGAAGGTTTTGGCTAAGGTTTTTAAATCAAAGGTTATGTTTTGTAAAGAATAAAAACTTGGAACACTCTTGAATAAGGAAAAGAGAAAAAAGAAGAGGAAAAGAGATAGAGGAAAAAAAAGATAAATATTAATTTTACTATCTTTGGAGGTTGGCATGTATGGATTTAATTCCTCTTCTGGAAATAAGAAGAGGGTAAAAAGGAACATAATAAGGATAGCTCCAGCATAAACTATTATTTGGACTGCTGCCAAAAATTCAGCATTTAGAAATAAATAAAAAATCCCAATTAAAAGCATAATTGAGAGGATACTTAAGAATTGATATAAAATATGTCTATAGAGAAAAGTTAAGAAAAAGAAGAAAAGTCCAAGACCTAAAAGGCATAAAAGAAATAGAGCTCTTTCAAACATTTAAAACCCCCACCATTTCAATAAAGCTACCCATATGAAATTGGCTAAGGAAAGAGGAAGAAGTATTTTCCAACTCATCTTCATTAGTTGATCAAATCGGTATCTTGGGAAGGTAGCTCTAACCCAAATAAAAAGGAAAATAAAAAAATATACTTTTAATACTAATATGATGGTAGGAGGCACAATCTTTAGGAGTGGTAAGAGAGAAACTAACCACCAGGGCAAGGTCCATCCCCCAAAATAACAAAGAGATATTAAAAGTGCCAAAATATACATAGAAATGTACTCAGCTAAAAAGAACATTCCCATTCTAAAGCCGGAGTATTCTGTGAGATATCCTGCGACTAATTCACTTTCCGCTTCAGGCAAGTCAAAGGGAACTCTGTTGCTCTCAGCAAAGGTACAAATTAAAAACACTATAAATCCTAAAAATTGAGGTATTGCATACATACCAAAGAAAGTGTTGTTTACTTGGGCATTAACAATATCTTTTAAAGAAAAAGATTCTGCAGCTAAGATTACTCCAGCTAAGCTAAGACTGAAAGGTATCTCATAACTAAGAACTTGAGCAGCAGATCTAAGCCCTCCTAATAAAGAATATTTAGAGCCTGAAGAATAACCTGCTAAAATAATGCCATAAACTCCTAAGCTTGCAAAAGCTAAAATAACTAAGACCCCAATATTGACATCAGCAATGATAAAATTGGGATGAAAAGGAATTACGCTAAGATTAGCTATAGTAAAAACTAAAATAAGAAGAGGTGCTATTTGAAATATTATTTTATGGGAATAAAGAGGCAGGATATCCTCTTTTAACAAAAGCTTTACTAAATCAGCCAAAGGTTGTAATAAACCATAGGGACCAACTTCCATTGGACCTAATCTTGCCTGCATTCTTCCTATAATCTTCCTCTCAGCATATACCGTATATGCAGCATGAAATAAGATAACACCAAGCACAATGACAATTTGGATTAAAAGAGTTATAATGTTTAATATGAAATTATCATTACTTAATACCATATTCTTCAAGGCTCTCCTTTATTCTAATTAGCTTTAAAAAATCTTCAGGTTTTTCATCAGGCTCTAAGGGATAATCTTTTCTTAAAGGATGTCCTTCCCAATTGTCAGGTAAAAGGATTCTTTTTAAATTAGGATGTCCTATAAATTGGATGCCAAAAAGATCATAGACCTCTCTTTCTAAAAAGTTTGCTACAGGGTATAAATCTACTATGGAATCAATAGTAAGTTCCTCTTCAGAGACTTTTACTCTTAATCTTAAAGACATTCTTTCTAAGATGTGGTAAAATTGATAGATAACTTCGAAGCGAAAAATTTTATCCATTTGCCAATAATCCACTGCAGTTAAAGTTTGTAAATGTTTGAAACCAACCTCTTTTAAATACTCAACAATCTTTCTTAAAACTTTTTTATCATAAAGAATAGCAAAGGTTTGATTTCTAAATTCCCCTATTTCTATCCTATCATTGGCTAATTCTTTTAATTTAGTGAGGATTTCAGGGTCTATAGTAGGGTTATTCATAGTGCTTCTCAAAAGTGGATTTATGCCAGTCTAAAAGCCCTTTTTTGTAATCATAAATAAACCCCAGGAGGAGAATTATTAAAAATAAAAGCATACAGAAAAAGCCAAAGAGTGTTAACTCGGAAAATCCAATACACCAGGCATAAAGTAACCCAATCTCCACATCAAAGATAGCAAAAAGGATGGCAATAGGAAAGTAACGAATTGTTATCCTTTGCCATGGATGCCCGCTTGGCTCATTACCACACTCATATGGTTTTAATTTTAAAGAATAATAAAATTTTGGACGAACTAAGGCTCCAAAGATTAGACCACCTAAGCCAAAGAGAAAACCAACCATAAGCATAATGAAAATAGGTAAATAGCTTGTAGGTAAAAAGGTATCCGGGCTCTGAAGCATCTCTATTCTCTAACCTTTACATATATTTTTTCTCTTTTTAAAGTAGGTTTCATAAATAAATACATCTTAAAGCTTCAATTTGGTAAGAAGTCATTTTTCTCTCGCCAGTAAGTGGATTAATTTCAAATCTGATATCAATACATCTTGATGGGCAGACTTGTTGACATTTTAGGCAAGCTACACACTTAGAATCACCTGTTTTAGGATCTCTCACTAAGGCATGGCGCCCTCTAAAAGAAGGATAAACTGTTACCTTTTCTTTCGGATATTGAACCGTTACTGGTTTTTTAAAAAAAGTTTTTAGTGTGATTGATAGCCCTTTTAGTAAATCTAAAAAGATTAAGTATTTTATATTTTTCTTCATCTATCACATTCTCCCATAACAATATCTAAGGTTCCAATTATGGCAACCAAATCTGCTACTAAATGGTCTTTAGCTAATTTTTTTAATGCTGAGATATGAATAAAAGATGGGGCTCTTATATGAACTCTATATGGCTTTCCTGTGCCATCACTTACTATGTAAAAACCTAATTCTCCCTTTGCTCCTTCAACCGCAGAATATAACTCACCCTTAGGCACGATCTCAACGCTTTCATTTAAGAAGGAAATAAAAGCTTTTTCTCCCCAGCTTTCAGGCCTAAATGCTCTTTTATATTGAGGCATATCTAAATCAGGAGAAAGTTCTGCACAAACTGGACCATCGGGTAGCTTTTCAATACATTGTTTTATAATTCTTAGGGATTGACGAACCTCTTGCATTCTACACCAGTATCTGTCATAGGTATCTCCATTTTTTCCAATGGGTACTTCAAAATCCACCTCAGGATAAGCATCATAGGGAAAGTGCTTACGAACATCATAGGCAATTCCTGAACCTCTAAGAGATGGACCTGTTAACCCATAGGCTAAAGCTTCTTCACCAGAGATCACTCCAATTCCAACAGTTCTATCAAGCCATATTCTATTTTCTGATAATAGACCTTCATACTCTTCTACCTTGTTATACATCTTAGGAATAAAGTTATAAATTTCTTCTAAAACCTGCGCTTCTACATCAAGCCTAACTCCACCTATTCTTGGATAGCTTGTGGTAAGGCGAGCTCCACAAATCTTTTCAAAGAAATTTAAAATTTCTTCTCTTTCTCTAAAACAATAGAGAAATACGGTCATAGCCCCTATATCTAAAGCATGGGTTGCAAGCCAAAGGAGATGACTGGCAATTCTTGCTAATTCACAAACGATAGTCCTTAGATATTTTCCTCTCGGAGGAGGTTCTATTCCTAAAAGCCTTTCAACAGCTAAGGCATATCCTGTATTGTTATTCATAGCACTTATGTAATCTAAGCGATCAGTTAAAGGTAATACCTGGGCATAATTCATATGTTCTGCCAATTTTTCTAAACCCCTATGAAGAAATCCTACTGTAGGTTCTAAATCAACAATTCTTTCACCCTCTAAAAGAAGGTTTAATTTTAAAACTCCATGCGTTGAAGGATGTTGAGGTCCCATCTGAATTTCAAAGGCTGAAAAGAAGGGGTCTTCAGTTGTATGATAATATTCCTTAGAGATTAAAGGTTTTTCTCGCATAGGGTCCCCAATTTTTTCTTTCTTCGCGGATTTTTTTTCTTAATTCTATTAAGGCTTCAAGTAGAGCTTCAGGTCTTGGTGGACACCCAGGAACATAAATATCAACTGGCACAATTTGATCAACCCCTTGCACTGTAGAATAGGTTCTAAACACTCCTCCAGAGCAAGCACAACTCCCCATGGCAATTACCCAACGAGGATGACTCATCTGATCATAAACTCTCCTCAAAATTGGAGCCATCTTGTAGGTAACAGTGCCTGCAACTATAAGACAATCTGCATGTCTTGGAGAAGCTCTAAAGATAATTCCAAAACGATCTAAATCATTTCTTGATGCACCTGCTGCCATCATCTCAATTGCGCAACAGGCAAGTCCAAAAGTGACAGGCCAAATTGAACCAGCCCGTGCCCAGTTTATAAGCTCATCAATCTTGCCAAAGATTAATTCCATAAAAATTGAGACTTTACCAAAGAACAGCTTTTAAAGTTTCTACAATTTTTTCTGCATAATCTTTGCGAGTTTTTAAAGTTGCTTCCTCAGGTAAAGAGAAGGTTAAGCATGAGGTTGTACATCCTTCAACACAAGCTGGTTTTTCTCCTCTATCAATGCGATGCATACAGAGATGACATTTAAAAACTTTCCCGGATTCTGGATTCCACTGGGGAATCCCCCAGGGACAAGCCTTCATACAAGATTTACATCCAATACATAGATCCTCTTTCACAAAGACTATTCCATCATTTATCCGTTTAGTCATAGCGCCTGTTGGACAAGCTTTTATGCAAAAAGCCTCTTCACAGTGGAAACAATTTAGATAAACAAAAATTATTCTTGGAACTCCATTAATATCCTTTGGACCAACAGGTAAGATGTCACAAAAACGAGGGCCAACAGGTACATTATTTTCAACTTTGCAATGTACTACACAGGCTAAACAGCCAATGCATTTCTTATAGTTTTGAGTAATAACATATTTGCTCATCTTTGGTCCTCCTTATTAGGCTTTTTCAATTTTTACAAAGGTTTCAAAAAGTGGACAGTTTCCACCAACTGTCACTTTTAGTTGTCCCTTCATTAGTCTTACATCACTTGCACCTTTCCCAAAGGATCTTGTTCTAACAGGCACCGGGTCTCCAAAACCATGTAACATAAATCCAATTTCTGGATGGACATATGGCGTTATTCTTACCTTTATTTTTTCAGATATTCCGTTGTTAGAAACTATTACCTCATCACCCTCTTTAATTCCTAATTTCTTAGCAGCCTGGGGATGCATATAAAGATAATTTTCGGGACATAATTCATTTAAATAGGGATTATTTGAGGTAGTTCTTCCTTGTGTATGAAGAGCTACTTTACCGGATATCAGTCTAAGATGACCATCAGGTGGAGGCACTGGACTTTCATATGGTGCAAATGATGGTGTCCCTGCCTTTTCTAAAGATTCTGAATAAACTTCAATTTTACCAGAAGGTGTATTAAATTTTAGATTGTTTCTATCATACCATATAGGATCTTTTGTGAGGTCAATAACGCCTTTTTTAGAAAAGTCTTCAAAAGTAAAGCCAGTTCCTTCTAATTGCCAATTAACCATTTCAATTTCATCTTTCCATGGGAAATATTCTCCTTTTCCTAATCTTTCTGCTAACCCTTTAAAGATTTGAAAACGACTTCTCGCATCAAAGCGTGGTTCTATTACCTTTTGTCTTAAGGCTAATTGAGGTTTTAGTCCTTTTCTTACAATCACATTATCTGTTCTTTCTAAGTAAGTTGCTTCAGGTAAAATGATATCAGCATACCAGGAAGTCCAACTCCAATTTACATCAATTGCCACTAAAAGATCCAATTTTCCAAAAGCTTTAATCCAAATATCCGGGTCAGGCATACTTGCAAGTGGGTCATGTCTCATAGCAATATAAGCTTTAACTGGATAGGGGCTACCACTTTCTATTACTTCAGGAAGCCTTTGTAGCATTCCCCATTGCCCCTTAATCCAAGGATATTCAGTACCTGCCCCATCACATCTTTCCTCTGTAACTTTAGGGGCAAGGGCAGTTGGTTGCTTGATTTTTACTCCACAATCTCCTGCTCCTTTTGAGATTATAATACCTCCTTTAGCTTCATAGCTACCCATCAGTGCATTTAAGGTATAAATAGCTCTTCTTAAATAAAAATCTTGACTATTCCAAGCTGTCATCCAGCCAGGATGGAAAATAACCGAAGGTTTATATTGAGAAGCTTCAAAGGCAATCTTTTTTATCTCTTCTGCAGGAATTCCTGTCTCCTTTTCTGCCCAGTCAGGTGTATATGGTTGAATGAAACTTCTTAAATAGTCTAAGCCTACTATATACCTATTTACAAAGTCTACATCATAAAGTTGATGATTAATGACTACATTTATTAGAGCTAAAGCTAATGCATAGTCTGTACCAGGGTTTATTATGAAAAATTTATAAGCCTTAGAGGCAGTATATGTCCATCTTACATCTATATAAACCATTTTTCCACCAGAATTAATCATCTCTATAACATCTCTTGCCTCTCCAGTTATTAAACTTTCAAGTAAATTTCTTCCAAAGACTACCATGTATTTACAATTTTTATAATCATAACCAACGGTATTCCTGGCATGTCCGGCAATAGACATATGAGCATTGTGAACAGAATTAGAACAGGTAGCATGATGGGTAAAATAATTGGGAGAGCCAATAGCTCTTAAAAAGAGTTTATGTAATTCTGTATGAGGACCACCTCTATCGCTTAGAGCTATTGCTTTTGCACCATAGTCTTGTATGATATTTTTTAGTTTATCTGCAATGAAATCAAGAGCTTCATCCCAAGTGACTCGCCTCCATTTGCCAGAGCCTCTATCACCATCACGAATCATAGGATATTGAGGTCTTTCATTATCATATTCAAAGGCAACTCCAGCTGCACCTCTTGGACATAGACTTTTTGATCCAAATACATGTGGATTACCCCAAATATGTTTAATTATCCCATTCTCTACTTCTACCATAATAGGGCATCTTCCAGTACACATACAACAAAGACTATATACAACCTTTTTCTCACTCATGTTTACCTCCCTATCATATCTTAATTTATATTATTCTAAAGTTTTCACTATTAACACTGCTCTATCAGTATTTGATAAAACTTTTTCAGATACAGACCCTAATACCATTTTGGATAAACCTTTTAAACCTCTATTTCCTAAAACTATTATATCTACATCTCTTTGCTTAGCTACTTCTATTATAATTTTTGCAGGATCTCCTATATGTAGGATTTGATCTGCAATATTGAGATTTAAATCTTTAGACAGGAGGTGCTCTATACATTTTTTAATGTTCTCTTTTGCAATTTCTTTTTCCTTAATATCTTTAGCAATGGAAATAATGTATATAGGAAGATTAGTTCTAAAAGCAATTTCTGCTGCAACATCTAATGCATGATGAGAGGGAATTGATCCATCTACACATACCAAAAGACCTTTACCTTTAAATTCTGCTTTTCTCGGAGCTACTAAAAGAGGGCATTGAGATAACTGTAATACTCCTAAGGTGGCACTCCCTATGAAAAATTTGGCTAATCCCCTTTTCCCCCGTCTTCCCATTACTATTAAATCTGCTTGATGTTTTTGGGCTCCCTCTAAAATCCCTTTCTCAATTTCTTCTTCTAAAATAATATCAGTCTCAACTTCTAACCCCCTTTTGACCGCCTCTTTTTTAACTCTTTCAAGAATTTCCTTTGCTTTGCTAATTTGAGTTTCAACTTCTTGAGGTGCAATGGTAACATATTCTGGATTATGAAGTATTACATAGATGATATATAATTTAGCCCCGCATTTTTGAGTAAGATTTAAAGCATAATTTTCAACTCCACTACTAAATTCTGACCCATCAGTAGCTAAAACTATATTACATAGCTTCCTCATCAGAAATTCCTCCGCTTAATAGGGATTTTCTATTATTAGGTGATTATATCTCAAAATTTATGCCAAATTTAATAGCTTATATTTTCTTATACAGGGAGAAAAAATACTTAAGAGTGTGCCAAATGGAACAAATTAGGTGTTCCAAATGGGACAATTTTTTTCTCAAAACAGGTTTATTCTTAATTTAATTTATAGTTCTACAGATAGGAATATTTTTTGCAATAAATTTTTAAAAAGTAGAGGGAGGTGAAACTTATGGGTAGGTGAGGCTTTGGTTTTAGGTTTTATATAAATGTTAAATATATATGGTGGTTTCAGTAAGAATTGAGATGAGGAGGTGAAGAGATGAGAGAAGTTGTTAAAATAATTTCATGGTTTGTACTTTTAGTTCTTTTTTTATTTACTATAAATATTTATGCTCAACCTCAAGAAGCGAAAAAAGAAGGAGAGGTAAAAGCGCAGGTAGCACAGGAGCCAGCAAAAATTGAATTAAAATTAGATAAAGAGGTTTATAAAGGTGGGGATACGGTAAGGATAACAGGTAAAGTTCCTCCTGGGATGAAGGTGAATTTTATTGAAGTAACATCAGTTGATAGTAAAGTACAGGTTTCTCGATTAGACCGTAAAGATTATAAATTTTATCTTTCTAAAGAGGTGCCTGCTTTTTATAGAATTTTAATTGCTGAGGATTATGTGGCAAAAATTGATAAAAACGGAACAATAGAAGAAAAGCCTGTAAAAGAAATTTATGCTAAGTACAAAGAGAATAAAAAGTGGAGAATTGGAGAATTTCTTAAAGAATCAAACGCTGATGTAGCTTTTATTACACCTCCAAAAATGGTTTCTGAAGTTATGGTTTGGAAGACTACGGTTACACGAGCTATCATTGGTTCAAGAGGTGAGCCTCTACCCAGTTTAACTGATAAAAAAGAAATTAAAAGAGAAGTTGCAAGGCTTATTCAGGCAAGGATGAGAAACTTAGGTCAAATTTTTACCTTAACAAAAATAGAGACTAAAGAAGATGGCACCTTTGAAGCAAGTTTTAAACTCCCAGAGAATGCTCCCCCTCGTGGTTATACAGTTGTTGCTGTAGTAAATAAAGATGTGAAAAGTGAACCTGTAAAGTTTAGTTGTGATGTATCTTTTCCTAAAGTATACTTCCCTGTAGCGGGAACTTCAACTAATTTCTTAGGACCCCTTATTTTAGCTTTAGCCATTTGTACCTTTGGTGTGCTTATGGGGGCAGGTGGGGGATTTATTTTAAATCCCATGCTAATTTTGATATACCATATACCTCATGGTATAGTCGCAGGTTCCGTTATGCCATCAGTTTTATTTAGCCAAGGGTCAGGTATTTACAATTATTCAAAAATTGGCTTCATTAACTGGAAGCTTGGAATAACAGTAGGAATCTTTATGGCCATAGGTGGTTTCTTCGGACCACTTCTAAACCAATTTATAACTTTAGAAGAGTATAAGTTTGTTTTTGGAATTGTTCTTCTTATACTTGCAGCACTTATGCTATGGCAGACAACACCTGGGTATATAGAGAAATCAAAGAAAGAAAAGAAAATATTGGAAGAATTTAAGAAAAGAGCCGCTGAAGCTAAAGCTGCAAAAGAACAAAAAGCAAAATAAAGAGTAAGGAGGTGAAAATATGAAAATGAAAATAGAATTTTGGGGTGAAGAATTTCAGGCAAATATGGTAATTGGAGCTATTGGAGGTTTTATAATTGCAGTTGCTTCAAGTTTAGGAGGATTTGGTGGTGGACCCTTTGTAGTGCCTCTTATGACAGTTATTATGGGATTGCCTATATATGTAGTGGTTGGCAGCTCACTTTTGGCTATCTTTTTTAATACTCTTATGGCTTCAAGTAGATATTACTTTTTTGGTCAAACCGATTTACTTCTCTTTTTCTTTATGGCAATAGGAGCAGTTTCGGCAGGATTTATTGGACCAAAGATTGCTAAAAGATTAAGTCCTATTTGGGTGAAAAGAGTAGCTGTTATTGGATGTACCTATTTAGCTTTAAAGCTTCTTAATGTGCCCTTCATTCCTTAAAGGTCCCTATATCTCTTACCCCTCCCCCTCCCTACAGACTCCTTTCCCGTCCCCCTCCCGGGAAAGGGGTTTTTATATTAGTAAAACCAAAATTAATGATAGAATCATAATATACTACAAATAAAAAACATATCAATAGTAAAATTTAAAAATGTGGTTCCTATTTTAAAATGTCGCTGTTAATTCCTATTTTGAAATGTCGCATTTATGATAGTATTTTCGGGTAGCCGCAGGCTTTAGCCTGCGAGTTGGCGCAAGCTAAAGCTTGCGAATACAGAAAAACAGGGGAATTTAAAGGGGTTGGTAGCCACAGGTATTAGCCTGCGAGCAAAAATTAGTTCATCCTTAAAGAAAATATTAAAGAAAATATAAAGAAGTAAAATTGGAAGGATGTGACAATTGAAATTAGTAATAAAGTGTGACATAATTATAGTAAATATTAAAAGTTCAAAAAAGGAGGGCAATTTATGGATAGATACTTAGGAATTATTGGTGGGGGGATGATGGCAGAAGCCCTAATAAAAGGCTTTTTGGAAAAAGAAATTTTTAGAGCAAAAGATATTACTGTTTCAGAACCTGTAACTGAAAGAAGACAATATTTAGAGGAATATTATGGAATATCTACTACTTCAAAGAATATAGAGGTTTTATCCAGAAATTCTACTATTATTTTAGCTGTCAAACCTCAAGTAATGTCTGCTGTATTAAATGAGATAAAAGCCAAAATAGTTCCTGCTAATCACTTATTAATAACTATAGCAGCAGGGCTCCCCATATCTTATTATGAAAAAAGGCTTCCTGAGGGTTCACGGGTAATTAGAGTGATGCCCAATACTTGTGCCTTAGTGCACGAAAGTATTAGTGCCATAGCTAAAGGGAGCTGGGCTACGGAAAAAGATTTGAACTTAGCTACAGAAATTTTTCAAACCATAGGTGAAGTTTTAATAGTAAAAGAGGAATATATGGATGCTGTTACCGCGCTTTCTGGAAGTGGTCCTGCCTATGTGTCCTTAATAGTAGAGGCTCTTATAGATGCAGGAGTTAGTTGTGGGTTACCAAGAGAAATAGCAGAAAAGCTTATATTACATACTATAGAAGGTACGATTAAGATGATAAGGAAAACTAATAAAAATCCCTATCAGATAAAGGCAATGGTTACTTCTCCAGGGGGCACAACTATTTCAGCTTTAGAAGTATTCTATCAACGAGGCTTTCCAGGAATTATTATTGAGGCAGTAAAAAGAGCTTGGAAAAGAAGCCAAGAATTAAGTGAAAACCTTACATAAAGGTCAAGCTTTGATTCATATTTTAGCTCCAGGTCCTCTAAATTATTCTTTTGTTAAAGAAGGTTTGAATTATTATGGTGACCTTGTTAAAAAATGGGTTAAGGTGGAGTACCATTTCCCAAAAATTAAAGAACGATTTTTAACAAAGGAAGAGAGACTTCGGGGAGAAGCTGAAATTCTCAATAGATTAATTCCTAAAAAGGCATATTTAATTGTTCTTGATGAGAGGGGTAAAACGCTTAGTACTCGTGAATTTTCAGAGCTATTGAAAAAAGAGCTTGAAGAGAAAAGAGAAGTTGTTTTTATAATAGGTGGCCCAGAGGGCTTAGCAGAAGATTTAAAAAAGAGGGCTAATTTTCTTTTAAAACTTTCAGATTTTACCCTTAATCATGAAATTACTTTATTAGTTTTAATAGAAGCTATCTTTAGAGCTTTAAGTATAGTTAAAGGACATCCCTACCATAGAGAATAAATAAGAGATTTTAAAAAGTGCTTAAGCTTTTAATTTTTCCACAAAGCGTTCGGCACAAAAGACCAAGCATTCTAAATCAAGGTAATCTATAGCAACCCGGTCATAAAGAATTTTACAACTGGACGGTAGATTTTCTTCAGCCTCACCATACCAAAAATTTATTCTTAAAAAAATTTTTGGTAATACTCTCACTAAAAAGGACAATCCTGAAGCACTTTTTGAAAAGTCAGCTATTTCAAAGGTTTGAAGAAGTTGGTTAAAATTAAAACTTTCTGAGGAGAGTAATTCGGAAAGAGGCTCTTCTGCATATTTCTTAAGAGTTTTTACCTTGCTTATTGAGTGGGGGAAAAATTCTAATCCAACAAAATCAAAGCTTAAGGGGGTTTTTCCGTTAAAAATAAAATAGTTATAAATTAATATTTCGTCTCGAGGGTCAAGTTGTGTATTACCTCTGTCTTTTAGAATTTGTGGTTTCCCTTTGCCATGAAAAGAAATTGGAATTTGTAAATCTAAGTAGGGTAATATGATTATCTCTTCTTCTTCATTTACCATACAACCGAGGTTATAAGCCCTTTCTTTTAAATCGGAAAGAGAGGAGAATTTTTCTTTAAGATACTTTAGATTTTCTAAAAGTTGATTAAAGGTTAAATTTTGGGGAAGTGTTCCTTCAGGTAGATTTTCTAAACTTAGATATGGGCATTTATGAAGAGGTAGAGCCTTACTGAAAACTTTTAAAGCAAAGAGAAGACAACTTTGCTCCCCACATTCACCACAATTAGATTTAGGAAGAACTTTAAGGAGATCAAGATAGCTTTTCATAAAAATAATAATATAAGAAATATTGACAGAAAGACAAGTTTAATGAATTAAATGTGGTTTCTATTTTAAAATGTCTCTGTTAATTCCTATTTTGAAATTTCACATTTATGGTGTTTGTTTTTTTTGGTAACCGCAGGCGTTTGCCTGCGAGAGCGCAAGCTAAAGCTTGCGGCTACCGAAAAACAGGGAAATTCAAAGGGGTTGGTAGCCACAGGCTTAAGCCTGCGAGTAGAAAGCATGTTATCTTTGGAGGAAGGCGCGGAAAATTAAAAGAAGGAGAATGTGACCTTTGAAAATATTAAAAAAGTGTGACATAGTTATAGGAATAACAGTTTAATGAATTAAACTTAAAAATTTTATCGTAGCGATTAACGAATAGCGTAAAATTTATAGTCGCTTACGCTCTTGCAGGCAAATAAAAACATTGTTTAGGTTTAAGATAGTTTGAAAAGATGGTGATTGATATTATACTATAATTATTATGGAGAAAGAGGGATTTATCTATTTAGATTATAATGCTACAACTCCAGTTTTACCTGATGTTATAGAGGTTTTTAAGTTTTATGCCTCAGAGGAGTTTGGTAATGCAAGCTCTGGGCATAGATTTGGTAGAAGGGCTAAAGAGGCTTTAGAGAAGGCTCGAGAAATTCTATTAAAGGCGCTATCTGTTGAGTCTGGAGAAGTAATTTTTACCTCTGGTGGCACAGAGGCAAATCACCTTGCTTTGTTTGGAATTCTCTCTAATTTTACTAAAGCTCATGTCTTAGTTTCTGCCTTTGAGCACCCATCTGTACTTCTTCCAGCAACTAAGCTTTTAGAAAGAGGCTACGAAGTAGATTTTATACCAGTTAATAATTCTGGTTATATAGATCCCGATGATGTTTTTAGGCGCCTAAAGCCTCATACCAAATTAGTGTCTGTAATGTTAGCAAATAATGAGATTGGCACCATTCAGCCTATAAAGGAGATAGCAACGCTTTGTCAGGAAAGGGAAGTATATTTTCACACAGATGCTTGTCAAGCTGTGGGGAAAATACCAGTTAATTTTTCTGAATTAGGTGTGGATCTACTAACAATTGCAGGACATAAAATTTATGCTCCCAAAGGAATAGGTGCTTTAATTGTTAGAAAGGGAATAAAAATTGAGCCAATTTTTTTGGGAGGAGGGCAAGAGAGAGGTCTAAGAGCTGGAACGGAGCCTATTTCTCTTATTGCATCCTTAGCTAAAGCCTGTGAAATTGCTACAAGAGATGTATATGGTGAAGGAGAGAGACTGTGCTATCTGAGAGAGAAACTTTATGAAGGACTAAAAGAAATTTATCCCAAGTTATATCGTTATGGAATCCCAGATAAAACCTTGCCAAATACCCTTACCGTATCCTTTTGTGGTTTAAAAGGTTGGGAAATCTTAGAAAATATTCCTCAAATTTGTGCTTCAACAGGCTCAGCTTGCCATGATAGAAAAATTTCTAATACCCTTTTAGCTTTAAAAGTCTCCGATGAAATAGCTATGGGTACTATAAGGTTTTCCTTAGGGAAATATACTACCCTACAACAAATAGAACAAACCTTGCAATTTTTTAGGAATTATTTATCAAAATAACACCCTCATGTTTAAAACCTTAGGGGAAATTTTTTTAGTTAAACCTGGAGAGCTTTCAATTGAGGAAACATCTTTTTATAAAGATTTGACCTTTAAAAACTTTATTTTCTTTAAGGAACATTTTTTAAAAGATTTTTATGAATACAAAGAATTAATTCAAGACAGGGTAAAAAGATGGAAACTTTTAGCAGTTGATCAAGAGGGAGGAAGAGTAATAAGAATTCCTGGAGAGTTCAAATCTCCTTATGAAGTCTCAAAGAAATATGATACCTATGGAGAGAATTATTTTTTAGATTGGGCTAAAAATTTAGCCCAATCTGTAAGAGAAAAAGGATTAAATCTAAATCTTTCTCCAGTTGTTGATTTAGCAGATGAGGAGGCTGAAGAATTTCTTAAGTTTAGAACCTTTGGAGCTAATCCACAAAAGGTGTCAAAATTAGCAGAGAAATTCATAGAAGTGCATAGAACCCTTGGCGTTGAAACTTGTCTTAAGCATTTTCCTGGATTAGGTGGAGTAAAAATTGACCCTCATAAGGCGCTTCCTGTAAAAGAAATGTTTACTGAGGAAGACATCTATCCCTTTTGCGCTTTATCTGATAAAGTAAAATTTATTATGACTACTCATATGCTCATGCCAAGTTTTGATAGGAAGCCTACCACCTTTTCTGAAAAATTAGTGAATTTTTTGAGAAATAAAATAGGATTTAGAGGTGTTATAGTTACTGATGATATAGCCATGGGAGCTTTAGAGTCTTACCCTTT